>JANNJB010000226.1:0-19738 GCA_031405615.1 Vicinamibacteria bacterium
GCGATCTCCCCGTGCAGCCTCTCTTCCTTCCCCTCATCCATGAACTGGCCCGGTACGCCTCGGCCCACGAGGACACTCCACTCTTCCACCGAGTGGGCGCAGCGGTCACGGTGGCGGGCGGACGAAACGGCAGGATCACGGATCCGGCCCGTTCCGTCACCTCCCCGCTCGGACGCAAGGAGCCTCTCGCGGCCGGAACGAGCGGAATCGAACTTCAGATACCGGGTTTCTACGAAGCCGAACGAGTCTCGGGCGCGCGTTACATCGTCGCCGCGAATGTCGAGTCCGCCGAGTCTGACCTGAGCACCCTCGACCCGGACGAACTGGTAGCCGCGATCCGTCCTGGCGACCGCCCCGCCGAGTCCCCCATCAGCGTCACGCCCGCCGAGGCCGGGGCTCGGCAAACCTGGTGGCGTCTGGCGCTTCTGGCCGCGCTCCTGCTGATGGCGGCCGAGACGATCCTCGGGAACGCCAGAGGACAGAAGGCGGCCTCTTGATACATTCCACGCAGGCCCCATGGTGATGTTCACCCCCGGCGCGCACGGCCCTGACCCGAGGCTGGGTCAGGCGCTGCGGCGCGTGCGCTCGCGGTACGCGCTCCGCTTGCTTTTTCGCGCCCTTGCCGTCGTCGCGGTGGGCGCCTTGCTGGGAGTCGCGTTCTCGGCCTATGCCCTGGACGCATTCCGTTACTCGCGAAACGCCGTCTGGGCCGTCACGGCCATCTTCTACGTCTGGGCCCTCTTGCTCGCCGGCCGCTTCCTCATCCGTCCGTTGTGGACCAGTCGAAAGCAGGCCTCCGACGCGGCCATCGCCCGTTACATCGAGGAACACGAACCGTCGCTCGATGCCGCGCTGCGCAGTGCGGTAGACGCCGCCGCGACATCTCGCGGCCCTGGAGAGTCGAACGCTCTCGAAGCCCGCCTGATTGACGATGTCGTCACCCGCCTCGAAGCCTTCGACCTGCCCCGCGAGGTCGAGCGGGCCGAGATGCGGCACGCGGCGCTGGCCCTCGGTGTTGCGGCCACGGCGGCCGTCGCTTTCTACTTCCTTGCTCCCGCTTTCATCCAGCAGGCTTTCCCCTACCTCTTCAATCCCTTCGCGCGCTCGGGCCGCGCGACCACGCCCTACGCGGTGTCGGTGACGCCCGGGAATCACACGATCGCCCGGGGCGGCGATCAGGAGATCGTCGCGACGCTCACCGGCTTCGACGGACCCGCCGAGTTGGTAAGCCGGACCGGCGGCGGCGACTGGGGACGTTCCCTCCTGATCCGCGACGACGCAGCGGATTCGCCGACGCATCGGTACCTGCTGCTCTCGGTTCAGACCGAAATGGAGTACTTCGTCGAGTCCGAGGGGACGCGCTCGGATGTCTTCCGCCTCTCCGTGGTGGACCGGCCGTACGTTAAGCAGGTCGATCTCGAGTATCGGTTGCCCGCTTATGCGCGGATGGAGCCGCAGCAGATCGAAGGAACCGGCGACATCACGACACTGACGGGGACGCGCGTGGTCTTCGCGATCACGCCCACGGTGGCGGTCAAGGCCGCGCGGCTCGTGGTCCAGGGAGCGGAGTCCAACCCGATTCCCCTCGAGGTCGGTCCGTACGGTCTCACGCTGAGTGGGCAGATGGCGGTAACCGCAGATGGGTTCTACCGGATCGAAATGCAGGGCGCAGACGGCGTGTTCGTCGTCGGATCACCGGACTACGTGATTGAAGTGATCCCCGATCTTCCGCCGCGGCTTGCCTTCGACCGCCCCGGCCGGGACACTCAGGCGACACCCATCGAGGAGGTCTTCACCCAGGTCAAGGCCGAGGACGACTTCGGCGTGGCGAAGGTGGAGCTCGTGTACTCCGTGAACGGCGGCGAGGAGAAGGTCGTGCCGCTCCATCTCTCCCCAATCCTCAAGGAGGTTACCGCCGGCCACACGTTCTTCCTCGAGGAGTTTTCGCTCAAGCCGGGCGACTTCATCTCGTACTACGCGCGCGCGCGGGATGTTGGCGCGCCTTCTCGAGAAGCGACCAGCGACATCTACTTCCTGGAGGCTCGCCCCTACCGTCGTGACTTCCGCCAGGCCGAACAGGGTGGAGGGGGCGGCGGGGGTGGGGGCGGGGAGGATGGCGGTTCGCTCTCTCAGCAGCAGCGCCAGGTCATCGCCGCGACCTTCCGGCTCATTCGCGAGCAGGCGAGCAGCGCGCGCGATCCCAAGAGCCTGGCCCAGGATGCGCAGACGGTCGCCCTTATCCAGGGGCGGCTGAAGACGCAGGTCGAGGGTCTTCTCACGCGCATGTTGTCGCGCGGCGCTCTCCCCGACGGTTCGCCGATGCACGGCACCGCGGACGAGTTGCGCCAGGCCATCGAGAAAATGACTCTCGCGGAAACCGAACTCAAGGCCCCGCGTCCGAAGGCGGCACTGCCCATCGAGCAGGCGGCCCTGGCGAATCTGCAACGCGCCGAGGCTTCGTTCCGGGACGTCCAGGTCGCGTTGGGCGGGGGCGGGGGCGGTGGTGGCGGAGGGTCCAACTCATCCGCCGAGGAACTCGCCGACCTCTACGAACTCGACCTCGACAAGCTCCGGAACCAGTATGAGACGCTCCAAAGCGGCGCCCAGGAACAGCGCGACGACCAGGTCGACGAGGCCCTCTCGCGGCTCCAGGAACTCGCCCGCCGTCAGGAGCAGGAGAACGAAAGGGCGAGGCAGCGAGCCTCCCGCGCGCCCAATCAAGGCGGTGGTGGCGGCGGCGCCTCGCAGCGTCAGCTCGCGGATGAAGCGGAGGAACTCGGACGGAAGCTCGAGCGGCTCACCCGCGAAAATCCCTCGGCCGGACTTGAGGAGTCCGCGCGGCGTCTGCGCGAAGCCGCGGCGGCCATGCGCCAGCAGGCGAGCGCGCCACCCCGATCATCCCAGGGAACGACGCCGCAAGGCCAGTCCCCCCTCGATCGCCTGCGTGAGGCCCGCCGCCTTCTCGACCAGGAACGCTCGACGCGGCTCGACCGCGACCTCTCGGGCTTCACTGAAAAGGCAGAGGCGTTGAAGCGCGCCCAGGAGCAGATCGCAGGCGAAATGCGCGATCTGGCGGAGTCCGCGAGGTCGGGAAATCCGGGCAGTTCTTCCCCAGGCGGCACGCCAAGGGCCGACCGGGTACGCGAGCGCAAGGACTCCCTGGCGTCCGAAGTCGCGGAGCTCGAATCGCGTCTCGACAAGGTCGCACGCGAAGCCCGGCGTGAACAGAAAGACGCCGCGCGCAAACTCCAGGAAGCGGCGAACGGTATTCGCGATACCAAACTCAAGGAGAAGATCCGCTACACCAAGGGCCTCGTCGATCGCGCCGGCGAGAGCACGGCCGAAGCCTTGGAGAACGACATCGGCCAGTCCATCGACGACCTCGCGAACCAGATACGCGGCGCCCAGCAATCGATGGGCGTAGCCCCCGAACGGAAACGCGCCGACGCGCTCGACCGGGCTCGCGAACTCGCGCGCGGTCTGGACTCGATGCGGGAACGGCTGCGTGCGCGGGCGGGAAGTGCTCCATCTCAAGGGCAACCGGGCGATCAGACGGAGGGCGCGGGTCAGACCCCGGGAGACCAGGCGGGCAGCGGTCAGGGCCAGGAGGTCCACGGAGGTCAGGAAGGCGGCGGTGAAGCGGCAGGTAGCGGTGCGCAGGGCGGTATGGGAGGCTCGTCGGCAAACGGAGGCCGGCCGGGCGGCGGCGGAGGCGGCGGACGCGGGCGTCTCGGCGCCGAAGAGACCCGGCAACTTCGCCGAGAGATCAGCGAACGCGCCCGCGATGCTGAGGCGTTTCGTCGCGCCCTCGAAGAGAGCGGCATTTCGTCGCCGCAGGCCGCGGCCCTCGCTCAGAGACTCCAGGGCCTGGCCTCGGACCGGAACTTCAAGGATCCCCTCGGGCTCGCGGAACTCACCGGTCAGGTGGCCGACGACATCAAGATGCTCGAGTACGTTCTGCGCCGCGAAGCCGATGGTCAGCGTCCCGAACTCCAGTTGTCGGGCTCCGAGGAACTTCCGCCCGGATACCGGGCGATGGTCGAGGAGTACTACCGAACCCTCGCGCGAAAGCCGAAGGCCACCACTCCGCGGCCTCAGTAGGCCTTGAGGTCGTCGATCCAGACCTTGCCGCTGCTTCCAAATGCCATGGCCCCATGGTCGATCACGAAAACCAGGTGCGCGATACGGCTCGGGTCGAACGAGCCATCGGTCGTGCGGTTGATGCTTCGCAGCGAAGAGAACGGGATGTTGTGAAGCGTCCACGCGGGTGAGGTCCGGACCGAGGCGAACCAGGCTTCCGTGCCTTCGTCCGCGGAGGCCGGGTTCAAGTCGCGAATCTGAAACCAGACCCGGTACTCACCGTCGCCTCTGAGCCAGAGAGAGATCCCCTTGCGCGCCTTGAGGTCACGCTTCGTCCGGTCGACCAACGCACACCACACCGGCGGTTGCGGCGTCGCATTGAGACGAAAGGCGAGGAGGGCCGCTCCCCCACGTCCCCGTCCGCCCGCGAGGTCGACAATCGGCGTTTCCACCGACGAGCCGGGGTCGTGCTCGGCCGCGAATGTGGTCGCCCCGTCGAACTCATCGATCGACTCAGTGCCTTCCACCTGCCTCTCATGGTACGGGCGCGCCGCCTCGATGCGGGTCAACTCGACCTCCGCGGTCAGGATCGAGATCGGGTTCGTCAGGATCCACGGCGTCGTCGCGCCCGGCGTGTAGGCCTCGATACGGTAGACGCCTGGGCTCGCGACGGGATAGTCCAGAGAATCTGTGGCCGTAGCGATCACTTTTCCGCCCTCAATGAGCCGAAGCGTCGTCCCCGAAGGCACGGCGCCACCCGCGCGAACCGTGATCCCCTGGGCGAAGCGAAGCGAGGCGCCTGGTCCCGCGACTTCACCGGCCGACGTTCGGGCGATAAAGGAGAAACCCTTGGGATCGGCGAGAGACGGAATCGCGATGACGCTGCTCCCCGAGCAAAGCGCCTTCGTGATCGCCGCCCGGGCCACAGACCGGTTCGGCGAGAGGGGCTCATCGAGATGCGCCACCGTGCGCACCAGGCTGAAAAGCGCCTCGTAGGACGGCAACGGAACACTCGACGTGCGAGTCACGGGAATCCGTCCGTGCGCGTCGACGCCCCCCACCGCCGGGGCGAATCGCCGGGACAGGACCCGGTCCCATAACGCGCGCTCGGTTTCGAAGGTGTCGAGGGTTCGGGCCAGCGCGAAACCAGGATTCACCGGGTAGGTCCACGCGGCCAGGGCCAGCGCCAGGGGCGAGGCCTCGCGCCACGCGGTGTCGCCGTTCACGACCTCGACACCGAAGCTCCCCGGCTCATCTTCCCGGGTGAAGCGCGTCTCGCCACGTGGCGATGTCGGATGCGCCGTGAAGGCGCAGCCGCCGAGGTGGCGTACGTCGTCAAGAACCTCACGCAAGGTACCCGAGAATTTGAAGGTCGGCGCCCGGATTCCGATGGCCAGCATGTGGCCGGCCTCGGTCGAGACCTCGGATCCCACGATCACCAGCGGGTCGCCTTGCTGGGTAACCCGATCGAACTCTTCGAGATCCACCCGGTTGTGGTCGGTGACCACGATGAAGTCAGCCCCGGCCCGACGAGCCGCCGCGATCACCTCCGCGGGCGTGCCTCGCCCGTCAGAAAGATTCGTATGAACGTGAACGACACCCGACGCCCGGTGCTTCGGCCCCTCTGTAACGGATACGGAAGGAACCGAAGCGGGTCCGGCCAGAAAGGCCCGGACCCAGATCAAGACTCCGACGGCCGCGGCGACGCGGACCGCCCAGATCCGCTTGCTTCGCCCTCGTCTCACCGGGGCTGCGGGCGCCCCGTCGGCGCTCACCTACTTGAGCAGCGCCTTCAGTTCGTCCGCCTTGTCGGTCTTCTCCCACGTGAAGTCGGGCTCGGTCCGGCCGAAGTGGCCGAAGGCCGCAGTCTGCCGATAGATCGGTCGACGCAGGTTCAACTGCTCGATGAGGCCCTTGGGAGTCAGCTTGAAGATCTGACGGACGGCATCGACGAGCTTTAACTCATCGACCTTGCCGGTGCCTTCGGTATCGCACATCACCGAGACGGGCTCGGCCACGCCGATCGCGTACGCGACCTGCACGAGGCAACGCTCGGCGAGCCCCGCGGCCACGATGTTCTTCGCGATGTAGCGGGCCATGTAGCAGGCCGAACGATCGACCTTGGTCGGATCCTTGCCCGAGAAAGCGCCGCCGCCGTGAGGAGCCGCACCGCCATAGGTGTCGACGATGATCTTGCGGCCGGTGAGGCCGCAATCGCCCTGGGGTCCGCCCACCACGAAACGGCCGGTGGGGTTGATGTGGAACTTGGTCTTGTCGTCGAGGAGATTGCCGGGCAGGGTCGGGAGAATGATCTTCTTGAGGACGTCGTCGCGGAGGGCCTCGGTCTTCACCCGGTCGTCATGCTGGGTCGAGATGACCACCGCATCGATGCGCTTCACCTTGCCGCCGTCGTATTCGACCGTTACCTGGCTCTTGCCGTCGGGACGGAGATAGTCGATCTCGCCCTTGCGGCGCGCCACGGAAAGACGCTTGGTGAGCTTGTGCGCCATCTGAATGGGCAGGGGCATCAGCTCCTCGGTCTCCGTGCAGGCGAAACCGAACATCAGTCCCTGGTCCCCGGCGCCCCCGGTGTCGACGCCCATCGCGATATCCGGCGACTGCTTCCCGATCGCGGTGATCACGCCGCAGGTCTGGTGGTCGAAACCGTATTTGGCCCGGGTGTAACCCACGTCCTCGATGGTGGCGCGGACGATGGTGGGAATGTCCGCGTAGGCCTTGGTCGTGATTTCCCCGGCGATGAAGGCGAGGCCGGTGGTCACCATGGTCTCGCAGGCCACGCGACTCAGGGGATCCTCAGCGAGCAGGGCATCGAGGACCGCGTCCGAGATCTGGTCGGCGATCTTGTCGGGATGGCCTTCCGTGACGGACTCGGATGTGAAAAGGTGGCGGTGTTTGTTCATTGAACCTCTGATTATCAATTCGTTTAGCCGGATGGACGGGTGGATTCGACCCCCTCGCTCAGCCCATGAATCTTACCTTCTGACCCACCTCGACTGAAACCCTGGTCACGCTCGCGGGTGGAACTTGTCGAACACCTGGCGCAGCCTCTCCCGGGTCACGTGGGTGTAGATCTCGGTGGTCGAGATATCCGCGTGGCCGAGCATCGCCTGAAGGGCGCGGAGGTCCGCCCCGTTTTCGAGCAGGTGGGTGGCGAAGGAGTGGCGCAGCACGTGGGGCGTGAGAATGTGGGCCACTCCGACCGCTAGCGCGTGCCTTCGCACGACAAGCCACAGCCCCATCCGCGACAACGCCTCGCCTGAGTGATTCAGGAATAGTTCGCGGGTCTTTTTTCTCTTCAGCAGTTTTGCCCGGCCCTCCCGCTCATACCGAACGATCGCGGCGAGGGCGCTCGACCCGATGGGAACGAGGCGTTCCTTCCTCCCCTTTCCAAAGATCCTTAACAGACCGATGTCGGCGTCGATGTTCTCAGTCTTGAGGTGAGTGACTTCAGACGCGCGCAGCCCACTCGCGTACATGGTTTCGAGTATGGCCCTGTCGCGCAGCCCAATCGCCGTTGCGGGACCTGGAGCCTGCAGCAGCGCCTCGACCTGGGCGCGATTGAGGAACCGCGGCAGCGGCTTGAACGGCCTTGGCGACCTGACGTTCTCCATCGGGTCGTCGGTGAGCTTCTCCTCGCGGACAAGAAACCGGAAGAATCCGCGGATCGCATGCACGGCCCGGCCGGCGGAGCGCGCGGACAGGCCCAGGGCACGCAGGTGCGCGAGGAAGGCGGCCACATCGCGCGCCTTGATCGCCTCGAGAGCTTGTTCCCGCGACCGTGCCCACGCCGCGAGCTTCTGAAGATCCGACCGGTACGCTGAAATGGTGTTGCCCGAAAGGCCGCGCTCGGCACGGAGATGGTTGAGGTAGTCGGTGACGCGAACGTCCTCGACCGGTGTGGTGGTATCGCCCCGAGCGCTCATCGGGGAACGCGGCGGCGGACCATTTCGAGCACGCGAGTGGCCTCGGGCACGCGCAGGAGAGCCGCGACCCCGAGGTAGGTGGCTGCCCCGAGGATGACCGGAACAAGCCCGCCCCACATCTTCGCGAGAAGTCCGGCCGCGTGCGGATCGAACCACGAAATGGCGGCCACCACCACCGCGCACATGAGGGCGGTCGAGAAGATCAGCGAACCGACGAAGCGCGCGTCGAGAGTCTTCATCAGCGATTCGGGGCCGCGATAGACGGCAAGGAGCAAACCACCGTTGGCGAGATTGCCAAGAGCCATCCCGATACCCGCGGCCTCGTAGCCCAGGGACTCGAACAATAGAGCGAGGGTGAGGAGATTGGCGCCCACCGCCAGCAGGCTCGCGGCGAGAGGGACCCTGGGCCGCTTCATCGCGTAGAAGTAGGGCACGAACACCTTGGTCGAGGCGTACGCGACGAGGCCGACCGACATCCAGGCGAGGGCCAGCGCCACCGCGCTCGTGTCCACCGCGGTGAAGGCCCCGTGTTCGTAGATGAGACGCACGACCGGCTGCCCCGCGCAGATGAGGCCCAGAGCCGAGGGCAAGGTGAGGAACAGCAGCAGACGAAGGGCCTGCGCCATCTGGGCGTGGGCGTCGCCGGGGCTCCCGGAAGCGATCAGACGCGAGAGGCGCGCCCCCGCGATGGTGCCTACCGCGACGCCGAAGAGCCCCATCGGGAGGTAGAGAAGGCGGAACGCGTAGTTGAGCCAGGCTACCGCGGAGGGCTGGGTGGACGCGTAGTTGCTGCTGATGAAGATGTTGATCTGCACGGCGGCGAGGGCGATCGTGGCCGGCGCCATGTTCGTGAGGATGTCGTGAATCAGGGGGTCCTTGAAATTGAAGTCGGGCTGGAAACGGAACCCCTCGCGCCGCAAGCCCGGCCACTGCACGGCGAGCTGCGCGGCGCTCCCAAGCAGGGCGCCCACCGCCCAGCCATACGCCACCTGGTCCATCGAAAGGCCGAGGGCATGCAGACCAACCGCGATCACGATGTTGACGACGTTGAAGATCGCGGGGGCCAAAGAGGGCAGGCCGAACCGGTCCCGCGAGTTCAGCATTCCCATGGCCACGGCCGCGAACGACACGAACGGCAGGATGGGCATCATCACCCGGGTGAGTTGCGTGGCGAGTTCGCTTTTCCCTTCGATCCCATCGAATCCCGAAGCGAGGCCATGCACGAGGAGCGGCGCCGCGACGATACCCAGGCCGCACACCAGAGTGAGGACGAGAAACAAGAGGGTGAGCAGCCGCCGCGCGAGAGAGAAGCCTCGTTCGGCGTTCTCCGTGTCGGCCCGCGAATACGCCGGGATGAAGGCCGCCGACAAGGCGCCCTCGGCGAACAGGTCGCGGAGAAGGTTCGGGATCCGGTACGCGATCACGAAAGCCTCAGCCTGGGCGGAGGCCCCAAGGGTCAGGGCGAAGAGCTGTTCGCGAACCAGTCCGAGCAGTCTCGACAACAGCGTGGCGAGCGACAACATCGCAGTCTTCGCCCCGAAGCCCGACCTCACGCGGGACTCGTGATTCCTGGGAGTTTCAGGTAGACTCATCGGCTCACAAGGTCGGAATGGCGGGAGTTTGCCCGCACAAACACAGGGTTTAGCGACAGAAGAGGTTTTTTAGCGTGGCGAATCACGACTCCGCACTCAGACAAATGCGCCGATCGCGCAAGAAGCGCGCGATCAACCGCGCGAACACCGCGCAGCTCAAGACTCAAGTCAAGAAGCTCCGCTCCGCTCTCGAAAAGGGCGACGCCGCGGCCGCCAAGACGCTCGCCGCACCCACGTTCTCCGAACTGGATCGCGCGGCCAAGAAGGGCGCCATCCATCGCAACGCCGCAAGCCGCACCAAGTCGCGCCTCGCGCGCCGCCTGAACACCGTCAGCGCGTAGCACTCCCCCCCTCCGATCCCGCCTGGGCGACGCCCGCGGGAACGTGAGCGGGCGGCTTCTGAAGCGCCTCAGGCGCGTCCCCCGCCCACGACCTGAACCACTGCGTGGGTCAGAACCGGAACCGTGGGAGCGCTCAGCTTCAGACGCCGATCGGCCTCCGCGAACACCGAGAGCGCTCGCGCGATTTCCGGTTCGCTCCAGGCCCTCGCCGCCCGGTCGGTGTCCATGATCTTGAAGGGCATGATGCCAAGCCGCGAACCCGCCTCCGTGCTGGGCACGCCCGCCGCGCGCATCGCGCGAAACATCGCGAGGCGCCTTATGGTTCCGTGGAGCGTCGCGAGAACCCGCAGGCCGGCTTCGCCCTGCCGCAAAGCGTCGTCGAGATAGCTCAGACTCTTCCGCTTGTTCTTGGACATGAGCGCGTCCGAGAGGAGATAGAGCGGCGGAGCTGAGGTCACGGCCACGATGTCGACGGCGCCCTTCCCCGTTCCACCGTCCTGGTAGAGGACCATTTTTTCGAACTCGCTCACGATGCGCCCGAGGGCCGGTCCGCTTTGTTCGACCGTTTCCTGCAAGACCTCATCCGAAAGCTTCAGGCCCAGACTCTTCGCCTCGGCCACCGCCGCCATGTTGAGGGCACGGCCCTTGAAGTACTCGACATCGATGACATCCGCGACTTTGCTGAGCTTCTTCCACATGCCGATCCTGCGGTCCACTTTGCGGGCCACGAACACGAGGGTGGAAGAGGGATCGAGATCCGGGAGATCGCCCGCGGGGGCCTTCGCGGCACCCTTCTTGCCCCGCGGCTTCTCTTCGACAACCTCCGGCGCGGGAGCGTCCTCGTCGCCCTGGGGATCCTCTTCGGGATCCCGCCCGCCGGCGCCGCGCAGCCTCTCCGCCCGGCGCACGACCACGACCGTCTTGTCGGAGAACAGCGACCGCGACGCCGCGGCCGCGAAAACGTCGGGGAACGAGGATTCGTCACCCCAGATCCGGATGATCTCGGAAGGATCGACCTTTCGCGCCTTGAGAACGCCATCAAGCGCGCGATCCGACCGGAGGGAATCCTGGCCGAAGATGAGGACGATCGGATTCTGTTCCCTGGCCACGGACAGTTAGTTTACCGGCGGGCCGACCAAACCCTCAGCCCACCTGCGAAAGGCCGAAGCGTCTCGTCCACAGCTCGCCGCGGGCGTATTGGCGCAGAGGATGATCGCTCGATGCGGCCTTCCACCAGGCGTCCGCGAGGTCGCGCGCGCGGATCAGCAAGTCCCGGTCGCGCACGGGGTCGCCGGCCTGGAAGAGACCCCGGCCGGATTGGCGGGTTCCGAAGAACTCCCCCGGGCCGCGGATTTCGAGGTCTTTCTCGGCGAGGAAGAAGCCGTCTTCGCTCGCCACGATGGCGTCGAGCCGCAGCTTCGCTTCATCGCCCGGATACGCTCGAGTGACGAGCAGGCACTCGGAGGCGTGCCGGCTGCGGCCCACGCGTCCCCGGAGTTGATGGAGTTGCGCGATTCCAAACCGCTCCGCCTGTTCGATCACCATGAGCGTGGCGTTTGGGACATCCACGCCGACCTCGATCACCGTCGTGCTCACGAGCACGCGGGTTTCCCCACGCACGAAGGAGTCCATGGCGGCTCCCTTTTCATCCCGCCTCATGCGCCCATGCAGGGGCGACACTTTCTCGCCGGGAAGCCACGCGGCCCACGCGGCCGTGAGTTCCGTGACCGCGCGGACATCCGCAAGCTTCTCCGACTCTTCGACGAGCGGGCAGACGATGTAGACCTGCCGTCCCTCGCTCAAGTGCCGCCTGGCGGTTTCAACAATACGGGCTCGCTGCGAATCGAAGCGATGCGCGGTGCGAATCGGCACGCGCCCGGGGGGCTTCTCGTCGAGGACCGACGTGTCGAGGTCGCCGTGGAACGACAACGCGAGCGTCCGCGGGATCGGGGTCGCGGTCATGACGAGGGCGTGGACACCTTCGCCCTTGAGCCTCAGCTCCTCGCGCTGAATCACACCGAAGCGGTGTTGTTCGTCGATGATCGCAAGCGCCAGGGAATGGAAGATGACATCGGGCTCGAAGAGCGCGTGCGTGCCGATCACGATCCCGGCTTCGCCGCTCGCGATGGACTCGAGCGCGGCCTTGCGCTCTTTGGACTTGAGTCGCCCCGAGAGACGCGCGAGCCGGACACCGGCCGGCGCGAGGATTCGGCTGAGGGTCAGGAAATGCTGGTCGGCCAGCACCTCGGTGGGTGCTACGAGGGCCGCCTGCTTTCCGCTCGCCACGGGAAGGAGCATCGCCAGGGTCGCGACGATCGTCTTCCCCGAGCCCACGTCCCCTTGAAGCAGCCGGCTCATCTCCCGGCCTGACTCGAGGTCGGCCGCGATCTCCTTGAGCACTCGCTTCTGCGCGCCGGTGAGGGGGAACGGAAGCACGCGTTTCGCCATCTCCCGCGCGGCCTCGTTGGCACGCACCACCACACCGGGCCGGCGATCGAGCTTCTTCGCCGCGAGGCCTACCGCGAAGAGGAAGAACTCCTCGAGGATCATCCGAAGGTGTCCCCGCGAACGCGCGCCGTTGAGGGCTGTGAGATCGTCTTGCGGTGAAGGATCGTGGACGGTCGATAGAGCCTGGCGCAGACCGACGACGCCGAGTTCCTTGCGCAGACCGGGGTCGAGGACGTCCGGCTCGCCGAAACTCTCGGGCAACGACCGGACGAGGATGGTAAGAATCCTCCGCCAGATCTTCGGCAACAGGCCCGCGCGCTTCTCGTACACCGGGACCACGCGCCCCATGTGGATCGCGGCGTCCGTGGCCGCGCCTTCAGCCCCTTCCGCGTCCGCGTCTAGGTCATCGAGGATCTCGGAGTCGGGAGAGTGAAGGGCCACTCCCCCGCCGTACCGATCCCACTCAGGGGCCCCGTGGAGAATGACCCGGCGCCCGACCTTCAATGAGTCGCGCAGATAGGCTTGGCCGAAGAAGACGCACTTGATCCGACCCGAGGCATCTTCCACCACGGCCTCGAAGATCGGCATGCGCCGCGCACGCTTGAGACTGACTGCGACGATCTTTCCGCACACCGTGGAACGAACCCCCGGCTTGAGGCTGATGATGGGAGCGAGGTTCGACCGATCCTCATACCTTCGCGGAAGGATCAATAGCAGGTCGCGGACGGTATCGATCCCCTCTGCCTGAAGGGCGCGCGCGCGCTCCGGACCGATCCCCCGCACGAACTGGACGTTTGTCTCGGGCCGGATCTCGGGACTTCCAACGGGCCTCTCGAAGACGCGTGAGCTGGAGGTCATGGCGCCTGACGAACGGGCTTCGCTGCGCCGCTCAGTACTCGATGGTGGCGCGCGCCTGGGAAGGTCGGATCCGCTTCGCCGCGTAGGGCAGCCGGAACGGGGCGCGGATGTCGAAGCCGTTGGGACGCGATGCGTCCTTGGTCGCGCGGGCCACGATATCGGCCACCACGGTCGGCGAAAGCGGAATGGGCCCGACCTGGGCGCTTAGAAGCTGGAACTGGCCGAATCCTCGGTCGCTCTTGAAGTCGGCCAAGATCTCCACCGCCATCTCTCCGCCGAGCAGGCTCAGGAGGGACGCGGCGCCCGCGGCTTTCTCCCTCAGATCGGAGAACTCGGAGAGGTTTGCAAGACCACGAAGCTCGAGCCTCCCGTCGCGTAGAACGATCCGCACCTCGCGCAGGCCGCGGGGTACCTTTTCCGCAAGGGCGAAACGAACGTAGGAGTTGAGCTCCGACTCGAACACGCTGACCGCGGTCCGCTTGGCCTTGGGGTCGCGCTCGAACTTCTCGAGCAGTTCGAGCTTCTTGCCAAACGCGTCCGACAACTCACGACTGAGGCCGCTCTTTGGAGCAGTGGCCCCCGGCCCGCTCATCTGGACGAGCAGGGCGAAGAGGGCCGCGGTCGCGGTCAGGCTCATGAGGCGATGGCCTTCAAGAAGGAGTCGCCAGGGACCTTTGCCGTCAGACCGAAGTTCTCGGCGAGGGTCGCTGCGATGTCGGAGAACGAAGTGCGGTCGCCCAGCGCTCCGGCGCGCACCTTCGGGCCCGAGGCGATGAGGGGAACGTACTCGCGCGTGTGGTCGGTCGATGCGTCGGAGGGGTCGCAACCATGATCTCCGGTGAGGATGAGCAGGTCGTCCTCGCGCAAGGCGGCGAGAAGATCGGGGATCCGGGCGTCGAACAGTTCGAGATTGCGCGCATAACCCTGGACATCGCTTCGGTGGCCGTACAAGGTGTCGAAGTCCACGAGGTTGGTGAAGATCAGACCCGATGGCCATCGGCCGAGGGCGGCGATGGTCTGGTTGACGCCGTCATCGTCGGAGACGGTGTGGACGGCTTCCTGAATTCCGCGGCCGGTGAAGATGTCTTCGATCTTCCCAACACCATAGACCGGAAGCGACGCGGCGGCGAGATGGTCGAGCAAGGTGAGTCCCGCGGGCGGAACCGGGAAATCGCGGCGGTTCGGTGTGCGCTTGAAAGCGGCGGCGGTCTCGCCAACGAACGGTCGAGCGATCACACGGCAAACCTCGAACTCCGAGTCGCACGCCAGCTTGTAGGCGATCCGGCAGTAGCGATAGAGCTCGTCGGGCGGCACGACCTTCTCGTGAGCGGCGATCTGAAAGACGCTGTCGCCGGAGGTGTAGACGATCAGCGCGCCGGTTTGAACGTGCTCCTCGCCCAGTTCCTTCAAGATCTCGGTTCCAGACGCGGCCTTGTTGCCCAGGACCGCCCGACCGGTTTCCTTCGAGAACGCCTCGATGAGCGCTGCGGGAAAACCATCGGGGTAGAGCCTGAAAGCCTTCTCGGTGAGGAGGCCCATCATTTCCCAGTGGCCCGTCGCGGTGTCCTTTCCCGCACTCTTCTCAGCCAGCCGTCCAAACCCGGCCTTCGGCGCACTTTCGCGGGCCGAGGAGCACGCAGGAGGCAGGTTGCCGAGGCCAAGGGAGGCCAGGTTCGGTATCCGGGCGTGACCGAGGCTCAGGACATGGCCCAGCGTGTCGGCGTGAGCATCGCCAAAGTCCGCGGCATCCGGGGCGGCTCCGACCCCCAGACCGTCGCAGACCACCACTACCGCCCGTTTGTAGGGGCCCATCAGTTCGAGGCCCCCGGCCGGCCGATCCAGAGTTCGATTCGCTCAAGTGCCTCGCGGTCCGAGCGGAACCATTCGACCGCGAACTGGCGACGGAAATAAGTCATCTGGCGCTTCGCATACTGCATGGTCGCAATCACAATATCACGCACGACTTCGCCCTCTCCGTGCGCTTTAAGACCCACTTGCGCGAGCCGCGCGGCCACTTCCCGGTACCCGATGGCGCCCAGCGCGCGCGGTTTGAAACCACCCGCCACGGCCCGGGCAAGCGCCCTTCGCGTCTCTTCGACAAGGCCCGCCTCGAACATCCCCGCCACTCGCGCGGCGACTCTGTGCCTCAGCTCATCACGCCCAGGATCGAGGCCGATGACCAGCGCGTCCCCGGTGAAAGACGGCTTGCGCTCCTGCTGGGCGTCCGAGAAAGGCCGTCCCAGCGTGAAGCGGACCTCGAGTGCCCGGATGATCC
Source organism: Vicinamibacteria bacterium (assembly GCA_031405615.1). Classification (GTDB taxonomy): domain Bacteria; phylum Acidobacteriota; class Vicinamibacteria; order Fen-336; family JAGNNV01; genus JAGNNV01. Next base: position 15,539 of record JANNJB010000226.1, read on the forward strand.
GCACCTGATCCGAGGGCTGAGTCTTCGCGGCGTACGCCGGATCGAGGTTCACGAGGAGACGATGGAGGCGCGCCGGTCCGTACCGCTCGGCCAGAGCTTCAAGCCGGGCCCTCATTTCAGGATCTGCCCCGCCATGCTCGAACAATCCCTTGAGCAGGGCGGTGAGATAGAGCCCCGTTCCTCCGGTGACGATCGGGAGAAGGCCCCGGCCTGCGATGTCCTCAATGGCCGCCGCCGCCTGCGACGCGAAGACCGAGGCGTTCATCTCCTCCTCGAGGTCGAGAATGTCGATGAGGTGATGGCGAACCCGACGTCGGTCCTCGACCGAGGGCTTCCCGCTGCCGATGTCGAGGCCGCGATAAACCTGCACGCTGTCGCAAGAGACGATCTCGCCTCCGAAACGTCGAGCGGCCTGAATCGCAAGATCCGACTTCCCGCTCGCGGTCGGGCCCACGATGGCCACGATCCGGGCCGGCGCGGACGAAGAGCTCAACGCACGAGCCAAAGCCGGACACACGCGAACACGATCAGGAGCAGCGTGACGATCGCAAGGCCGCGAATCTGCGCCTCGGGCAGGCGGGACAAAGGCGGCTAGACCTCGATCAGCATGCTGTCGGGGCGCAGGGCCTTGAGGATGTTCGCCTCGTGATCGGCGCCGATCGTCTTGCGCACCGCGAAGAGCATCGCGTACAGAATCTCGTTCAGGGTGTTTGTGAGCTGAAGGGACCGTTCGGCCTCAGGCACTGCCGAAAGGGCGGCGAGCAGCGGAGGCGGATCGATGATCCCGCCCTTGGTCACCCGGCAAGAGGTCATGATCCCACCCGCGGCGTGAAGCTCGGAGACGGCGCTTTGAAGGGTCGTGTCCGCCTCGGGGCCTATCTCGCGCAAGAGGTAACGGTAGATGTACGAGTACATCGAGTTGTAGGCGTCAAGCGCCGACTCCGTCACGTCGCGCCCCGGCGAAGCTCCCACCGCCCGGAGCTTTCGGCCCCGCACGCGAAGGAAGCCCCCGCAAAACAGCGCGTACAGCGTCTTCTGCGTCTCCCCGTCGCCAATCTCACTCTCGCGACAGATTTCGGCCACGGACCGGCGGCCATCGACGAAGGCGAGAATGTGTTTCTCGAACGGCTCGAGGCCGGTCTGGTCGATGTCCTTGATGCACTCCAGGATCAGGCCCGGATCCGGGTACCGGCCCTTGAGGGCGCCTTCGGGATCGATCCGCCGCAGACCCTCGAGGACCAGCATCAGCGGGTCGAAGGAGACCGTGACCTTCTCCTTTTGCGGCAAAGTCGTCGATTCGAAAACGAACTCCCCCGCCGACCATTCGAAGAGGCTGAACACGATCTCCCGGCACTGGGTTTCAACCCCTTCCCACAGATCCTGCGGCGCCATGGCGCCCATCTCGATCAGGACCTTCCCCTGCCGCCGTCCGTGCGAGATCTGCTGCAGCGACATCTCGTACTCTTCGACCGAGATCTTCCCGAGACGCAGCAGGGTTTCTCCAAGGCGATCGTTCGGGGAGTTGCTGGTGGCGAACACCACGCGGCCGGTGTGGAAGTAGATGGCTTTCCGCGTGCCCTCGGACTCCACGGAAAGGATGCCCGTGGACAGGCTGCGGCGAAGCTGAATGAGCAACTCCGGAAGGGGTAGCGCGGACAGGTTGCCCTTGAGACCCTGCGCGGTGATGAAGGGAACCAGGCGCCTCGGAATCGCGTCGGTGTGGGTGCTCATAGGTGCTTCGGCTGCTCTAGTCTACCGGGACTGCGCGCCACCCGTGAGGATCAATCGCGGGTTCCCGAGACGGCTCCCAAGGTGAGTTCAATGTCCGAGTAGTAGTGCCTCAGGATCTGGTCGTAGGTGGCGCCGGCCTGGGCCATGCCGAAAGCGCCCACCTGGCACAAACCGACGCCATGTCCCCAGCCCTTTCCCGTGATCACGAACTGCCGCACCGAGCCGTCCCGCGCCAGTTCCCGGTCGATCACGAAAAGATTCTCCCGGACGCCGAGGGCGAACCGGACTTCGAGTCCCTTGAGAACGATTTCCCGTTCCGAACCCTTCACCGCGAGTTCGATGACGCGGCCGGAGACGCCGTTGCGCCGGACCTGGAGGTCGAGGACACGCCCGGGATTGCCGTAGCGGGTCATGTTCTTCGCGATCTGCTCCGGGGTGAATCGCTCCTCCCAGCGATAGAACCGTGAAGACCGGTCGGCGGATGGACCCATCCGACTCTGTTCGGCGACCAGGAACGCCAGGCGGCCATCGGTCAGGATGTAGCGGACCTTATCGCCCTGGGTGAGGGCCAGTTCGGAGGCGGCGAGCGGCGTACCCGACAGATCGCGGAAGAGGCGGACGTTGTCGGCCAGGCGAACGGTCTGCACCACATCGTCGAGGCGGAACCGGAACTCCCCTTCAAAGCCGCCGGCGAACTCCGCCCGGTCAAGCGACGGCGGGCCCATGCGAAGCGCTGACCGGGCAAGGATACCGATGGCGGCCGCGCGCGATATCCGTCCTCCGGGGGTGAGCCGGCCGCTCGACGACGGAGACAGCACATCCTCCTGGATCAGAATCGCCGCGGCCCGCGCCTCTTCGGGGTTCGCGAAGTCGTTCTGGTCCTCGGACTGGCGCAGGAACTCGACATCCCGCTCGCTCAGCAGACGCTCGGCCCGCTCGCGCCAGCACAGCGCACCGGACACGTACACGAAGAACGCGCCGCGACGGCCCAGATCGCGGCCCTTCTCGGCCGCGCACCCCTGGCGGTCGAGGGACCTGAGGAGCCTTTGCGTCCACGCCTCGGCCTCTTCCGCGCGAAGGCCCTCGGCGAGCCATGCCGCGTTCTCCGCGCTGCGTCCCACCACGTCGAGGGCGATCAGAAGAGCGAGATCGCGGTTGATGCCGGGCTCGGACCCGAGTTGTGCGATCTTCCCGCTCGAACGGATCACCGCCAGGCGATCTCGTTCGGCCAGGCATTCGACGCCCTTGAGGTAGGCCTGGGTCTGGCTCGGAAACATGTTGAAGCCGTCTTCAGTGTGACCTCCGCAGGTGGACGTGTAGAGCGCGTTGATCAGTTCTCCCCGATGCCGGGCCGCCACACCGGCGGTCTCCGCGATCGCGCGGTCGGTGAGCGGGTGTTCGGTGCTGAAACCGCGATAGACCTGACACGCAGGTGTGGCGCAGATGTCGTAGCCGCGGTCCTTGAACTGCCCCATGTTGCGCAGCGCGTACGTCCGGGCGGCCACGGCCTGGGCCTTCAAGGCTTCGATCTGCGGGAACAGGCCGGGAGACAGCTCGTTCGGCACCACGCCGCGCAGATAGTCTTCGAGGTTAAGGATGTTCACCGCGGTGACGCCGCTCGTGCCGGCGCGGACTTCGACCAGGCCGCGCACCGTAGAGGTCCCGATCGCCAGCCGCTCGTCCGGATTCACGGGCTGGATCAAAACCACCGGAACCGTCTCGCCGGTTTCCACAATGCGGATGAGGCCCGAAGCGCCCCCCGCCGGGGCGTCCGTGATGACAAACGCTCCCGGGAACCCCCCCGCCGAAAGCTGTCGAGCCAAGGCCGCGGCGTCTTCACGCGCCGGAAAGGCTCCGACGCGAACCTGATGGGTGCGCGTGGTCTCGCTCCACACCGGCTCAACCTTGAGGCCGGTCGCGGAAGACGCCCGTTGCGCGGCCTGTTGGGCCAGGGCGAGGTCGGCCAGGCTCGCCACCTGCACCTGGAATCGAACCTGTGCGCCGGAGGAAACGTTCGCGAGTTCGAATGTGAGCCGCTGCGCGGTGGTCTGGTTCGGACCCACAAACACTCGCATGCCGGCGTCGGCTCCGCCGATCGAGACGCGAGCAACATCCACCGAGAAGCCGATGCGAATCGTCGGGGCCACCAGAGTCCCGGTCAGGTCGGGTGCTTTCGGCAGACCGGTCGCCGGGCGAACGGGAGTCGCGGTGGGGGAAGGCATCGGGGTCGCTCGCGCCACCGGACCTGCGGGCCCACGAGGCTTCGCCTTGGGCGCGCCGCTGCGACAGCCGGGCGTGACGACGAACAAGGCGGCGACCGAGAATGCGACAAGAGTTCGGGGATTCAAGAGTGACCTAGCCCGGACAATTCATGAGGGAATCTGCTGCGACGTCCGATACCGCGCCACTGGCGGGCGTGCTCGCTCCTCGTCTCCTCACAGTATGTCCAATACTGTTGCGTCGCTCGTT
>JANNJB010000227.1:0-4824 GCA_031405615.1 Vicinamibacteria bacterium
TGAAGAAATGGTAGATACGCGAGTGTTCGAGATAGCGGTCAATGATCGACACCACCTCGATGTTCTCCGAAACGCCCTTGAGGCCGGGACGCAGGCAGCAGATCCCGCGCACGTTGAGCTTGACCTTCACCCCCGCCTTCGACGCGTCGTAAAGCGCCCGGATGATGTCTTCATCGACCAGCGCGTTCATCTTCGCCCGGATGAGACCCGGCTGTCCCTCCTCGGCGCGGCGGCGTTCGCGGTCGATCATCGACAGGATGCGGATGCGCAGGGCCATGGGGGCCATGGTCAACCGCTGCATCGTGGGCGGATCGGAGAAGCCGGTGATCGCGTTGAAGAAGGCCGACAGATCGCGACCGAGGATTTCGTCCGAGGAAAGGAGCCCGATGTCGGTATAGAGCTTCGATGTCTTCTCGTTGTAGTTCCCGGTGGAGAGGTGGACGTAGCGCCTTATGCCCTGCGGCTCGCGGCGCACCACCAGGGTCGCCTTGGCGTGGGTCTTGAGGCCACGGATGCCGTAGATGACGTGGGCGCCCGCGTCCTCGAGCCGTCGGGCCCAGCGGATGTTCGAAGCCTCGTCGAACCGGGCGGTGAGTTCCACCACGACCGTGACCTGCTTGCCCGCTTCCGCGGCCGTGACCAGCGCCTTCACCACCTCGGAGTCGGAGGCGGGACGGTACAGCGTCTGCTTGATGGCGAGAACCTGAGGATCGACGGCGGCCTGTTTGACGAAGTCGAGAATGGTCTCGAAAGACTCGTAGGGATGATGCAGAAGCACGTCGCGGCGAGAGAGAAGCGAAAACAGATCGGCCGATTCAGCGGGCAGGAGCATCACCTGCGCGCGCTGCCGCGGGTCGCGGAACGAGTCGAGCGCCGGAAGATCGAGGATCTGGAAGAAGAGCCTCAGGTCGAGCGGGCCCAGGATCCGGTACACCAGCGGCTCGGCGCCCGGGAATCTCGAGACGAGTTGGGACAAAAGGGCCTCGGAGACCTTTTCGGCGATGTCGAGGCGAACCACCTGGGAACGCCGTCGGCCGCGCACTTCGCCTTCGACCTGGGAGAGGAAGTCGTCGCCGCCGCCTTCGTCGTCGATGTCAAGCTCGGCGTCGCGCAGCACACGGAAGGCGGCCACATCGCGGACGGTCTGGCCCGGAAACAGCGTGCTCAGCTGCGAGAGCACGACGGTCTCGAGCCGCACGTAGGTCGACTCGAGCCGCACGTAGGTCGACTCGACCCCCGGAACCCGCACCAGCCTCGGCAGCACCGCGGGAACCGGGACCACTCCGAGGCGCGGACCGTCGTCCGGCTTTTCCTTGTCGGGCTCGAACAGAACGGCCAGGTTGATGGAGAGCGAGGGCAGCATCGGAAAGGGACGAGCCGCGTCGATGCCGAGCGGCGTGATCACAGGCAGGACTTCGTCCTTGAAGAAGCGGATGACTCCGGAGCGCAGGGAGACGTCGAGGTCATTGAAGTCGAGGATGCGGATGCCGATGCCCCCGAGGCTCGGCAGGATGTCGCGCTCGGAAATCTCATGCAGCCTCTTCAACTGGAGCGCCGCCATCTGCTTCACCACCGCGAGTTGCTGGGCGGGAGAAAGGCCGGCGGAGTCGGGAGCGGTATCGCCTTCGGCGATCGCGTTCTTGAGCGAAGCCACGCGGACCATGAAGAACTCGTCGAGGTTGTTGGTCACGATGGCCATGAACTTCGCGCGTTCGGCCAGGGGCGTCCCGGCATCCTCGACCTCCTCGAGAACGCGGGAGTTGAACGAGAGCCAGGAAAGCTCCCGGTTGAAGAAGATCTCCGGGTCCTGCGCCTTGCGCTTCGGCCTCGTCTTCGGCGTCATCAGGATTCCCCTCTAGTCACTTCACGGAAGATCACGCGGCGGCCGAAGGCATCCTGGAAGAAGTCGCCGCGCGCGAGCAGGGCGAGCCGTTCCATGGTGAGGTCGCCCACTCCCTCCACCTCAAAAGCCATCACCCCTCCCTCGGCGCGCACCCGCACGTTCTTCACCTTCTGCTGATGGTCGGCGTCGAGCGCATTGGCGAGGCGCAGGATCGAGCCCAGCTTGTTGACCACGATCTTGGCCTCGCGGTCGAGCGCCATGTACGGGATGTGCGAGCGCTGGGGCAGGCCGCGGCGGTGGTAGCGCGCGATGTTCGAGACCACGAGGAGGTCGTCGCGAGACATGCCGAAGATTTCGGAAACCGAAATCAGGTACTGCGAATGTTTGTGATGGGCGCGCAGGTTCACGAAGAGGCCGATATCGTGGAGCAGGGCCGCGACCTCGAGAAGGAGGCGGTCGCGGGCGTCGAGGCCGTGTTCGGCCTTGAGTTCATCGAAGAGCTTGAGGGCGAGGTTCGCGATGTTGCGCGCGTGTTTGGCATCGTAGTTGTACCGCTCCCCCAGGGCGTTGGCGCTGGCCAGAACCTGCCGCGAGAAGACTTCGATCCCAAGACCCGCCTCGGACCTCGCCAGGTCGAAGATCAGGCCCTGCCGCAAGGTGGCGTTCGAGACCGTGATGGTCTGCGCCTTGGTGGCGCGCACGAGTTCGGAAAAGACGAGGAGGGCGGGACCAAGCGTCTCGGCATCCGCCTGGGACAGTCCGTGGGTAGCGAGGATGGTGTCCACGTCAAGGGAAGCGATCTCGGTGCAGGCTTTGAGGAACGCCTCGCGGGAGATCGACGAGAGCGTGTCCGTGTCGGCATGGCCCACAATCCGCGCGACCAGCCGGGCGTCGGCTCCAAGGGCGATGAAGTGCTTGACGTCGTCGAGGGGCAGCTCGCGCCGGATATCGTCGACGATGTTCTTGATGTGCCGGAGGATCAGCCGCTGGAAGTGGGTCGGCGTGCCCTGGAAGGCCGCGAAGCTCTGGCGCAGTCGGATCGAGCCTATGGCGTAGGTGCCCGAATGCGCGGGTTCGCCGCCGTGGAGGGTGGAAAGGTCGGCGTTGCCTCCCCCCACCTCGGCGACCAGGCAGGTCTCGGTGGCAATATCGGGCAGGGACTTGAGCGACTCGCGTACTGCGAGATAGGTGAGACGATTCTCCTCCGAGCCGTCCACGACCTCGACATCGATGCCGGTTCGAACGCGGATCCGGTCGAGCACGGTATCGCGGTTGGTGGCCTCGCGCAGGGCCGAGGTGGCGACCGCGCGATAGCGAACCACGCCGAAGGTGTCCATGATCGTGCGGAATCCCTCGAGGGCCTGAAGGGCCGCCTCGACCGTGGGCTGGCCGATCCTTCCGCTCGTGAAGGTGTCCTTGCCGATGAGGACGCCGCGCGACACCTCCTCGATGACCCTCATGGCGTCTCCCTCGCCTTCGGCGATAACGAGGCGGATGGCGGAGGCGCCGAGATCGAGCGCCGCGTAGGGCTTGGGCGGCTCCACGGGCGGCGGCTGGGCGCCGTCCTTCGGCTTGCGGGTCAGGGTTCGCTTGCGCGGGACAGCCATGGGGGCCTGATTCTAGTCGGGTCGCGCGAAGCCGAACATTTTGGGCCAAATGGCTCAGGAATCGTCAACCTGCCTTCTACGAGATACTGTGCGCATGACCGCGCGCATCGCTCCCTTGGACGAACCTTTGAACCGTTTCCTGGAGTTGTTCGAGAAAGCCAGGAAGGAGGAAACGCACGACGCCACCGCGGTGGCTCTGGCGACGGCGACGATGCATGGGCGGCCCTCGCTTCGCATGGTGTTGCTGAAGGGCGCGGACGCTCAGGGATTCGTCTTCTACACGAACTACCAGAGCCGCAAAGCCACGGAGATGGAGGCGAACTCACAGGCGGCCATGACTTTCTTCTGGCCCGGAATGCAGGTTCAGATCCGGGTGGAGGGGACCCTCGACCGCGTAAGCGCAGAGGACTCAGATGCTTACTTCGAGTCTCGTCCCTACGGCCATCGGCTCGGGGCCTGGTCCTCGGAGCAGTCGCGGGAAATCGAGTCGGCGGCGGAACTGGCGCGTAAGTTCGAGGAAGTCGAGGAGCGGTTCAAGGACCGCGAGGTTCCCCGCCCCGCGCATTGGGGCGGCTACCGAATCACACCGGAATCGATCGAGTTCTGGTTCGGCAAGGAAAACCGGATACACGAACGCGAGCTGTACACGAGAGCCGGAAACGGCTGGACGGTCAAGATCCTCCAGCCGTAGCGGGGTTGCGGGGCACGCGCAGCGTGCCCCTACGTTCCCACGTCGCGACGCGCACGGGGTGGGTCCGCCGGGTCACGATCGTAGGGGCACGCTGCGCGTGCCCCGCACTCCGCTAACGCGGTTTACGCCACCGCGGCAGGTTCGGGCTCGGGGTCTGGGTCGGGGTCGCCCTCGGGATTCCCGGCGTCCGCGCGGGACACGCGGCCGGAGGGGCGGGCATGCCGGGTGCAGGCTGCGGCGAGTTTGGCGCTTCGGTGAACTCGCTGGTTCCGAACCATCGGGGGCCCGTGGCTCTCGATGCCTGCCGGGCCTGCGCTCCCATCGCCGGTTCCCTGTCCGCGAACCTTCTGAGCCGAGACAAGCCGAACCCACCCTTGACGGTGCGGCCTAGATGTATTACTGTAGTACTGTAGTACTACACTGAAGCAGACCGTAGACTGTGCTCTTGGGTGGAGGAGTGGTGTTGAAGACAGGCTTCCCGTTGTGGCGTCCGACCCGCGGCCTCCTGGCCGACCTGCGACTGGCGTCGCGGCGCCTCTATGCCACTCCGCTCTTCACCATTTTCGCGGTTCTCTCGCTCGCGATCGGAGTCGGGGTCACGACCGCCGTCTACTCGGTCGTGGACTCGATCTTCCTGAGAGACCTCGGCATAGCCGACCCCGATCGAGTCGTCTTCGTCGTCA
>JANNJB010000228.1:0-2443 GCA_031405615.1 Vicinamibacteria bacterium
GTTCGTTCCACCGGAGTTGACGAAGAGCGCGTACGACGATCGTCCGTTGCCCATCGGCCATGGCCAGACCATTTCGCAGCCGTACATCGTGGCCTTCATGACCGATGCCCTGGGTCTCAAGGGCGGTGAGACCGTGCTGGAGGTCGGAGCGGGCTCGGGCTATCAATCGGCCGTCCTTGCACGCATTGCCGCGAAGGTGTTCGGCATCGAGATCGTCGAACCCCTCGCGGTCGAGGCGAAGCAGAGGATGGCGCGCCTTGGCTTCAAGAACGTCGAGATTCGCGCGGGAGACGGCTATGCGGGGTGGCCGGAGCACGCTCCGTTCGACGCGATCCTCGTGGCCGCCGCGGCGCCCCGGGTTCCCGAACCTCTCAAGCGGCAGCTCAAAGACGGCGGACGGCTCATCCTGCCCGTGGGCGACCATGTGCAGGAACTGAGAATCGTCACGAGGCGTGGCGCGACTTTTGAGGAACGCAACGTGCTCGCGGTGCGATTCGTTCCCATGACCGGGGAGATCCGCAAGGACTGACGATGCCGATGATTCCTCGTCGCGAGTTCATCGGCGGCGCCCTGGCCACGCCAGCGCTGAGCCGGGCCGCGCGTGTCGCGGCGGAAGGCCGGAAACGCCCGAACATCCTCTTCATTCTCGCGGATGATCTCGGATACGGTGACCTCAGCTGCTACGGTCGGCCGGACTACAAGACACCCGTGCTCGACGACTTCGCGCGAGAAGGGATGAAGTTCATGAGCGCCTACGCCGCGGCGCCCCTGTGCACGCCCACGCGCTGCGCCTTCATCACCGGACGGTACCCGCAGCGCCTTGCCGTAGGCCTCGAGGAGCCGCTCAAGCCCACCTCGAGCGTTGGACTGCCGCCCGACCAGCCTACCGTCGCGTCGATGTTGAAGTCGGCGCGCTATCACACGGCGCTCATCGGCAAGTGGCATCTGGGCCGGGCGCCCGAATTCGGGCCGAACCGGCATGGCTTCGACGAGTTCTTTGGTGTCCTCAACGGCACGATCGACTACTTCACGCACACCGGCGGCGGCGGGGCTGACCTCTGGGAGGATCTGCGGCCGATCGAGCGCGTGGGCTATCTCACGGACCTTTTTTCGGAGAGGGCGGTCGAGTACATCGCCCGGCCCAGGACTGAGCCGTTCTTCCTGAGCCTTCAGTACACCGCTCCGCACTCGCCATGGGAAGGGCCGGAGGACGAGGCGATCGGCCACACCGCGCACGGCCCGGGACCCATGACCGCGGGCGGCTCCCTGAAAATCTTCGGCGCGATGGTGACGAGCATGGACCGAGGCATCGGGCGCGTCCTCGCGGCGCTCGATCGTGCCAAGCTCGCTCGCGACACCCTCGTGATCTTCACGAGTGACAACGGCGGCGAGCGCTACTCCTTCAACTGGCCCTTCTCGTTCCAGAAGGGCGACCTGCACGAGGGCGGCACGCGTGTGCCGGCGATGGTGCGCCGGCCCGGAGTCATCCCGGCGCGCGGCGTCACCGAGCAGACCGCCATCACGATGGACTGGACGGCAACCATCCTGGCCGCGGCCGGTGCAGCTCCAAAACCCGACTCTCCTCTCGATGGCGTCGACCTGCTTCCCATCTGCACGGGCGAAAGGGCCGCCATCGACCGCGAGATCTTCTGGCGCATCACCGGCTTCGATGCGGCGCGCGTTGGCAAATGGAAATACCTCAAGGCCGAAGGCGTAGAGCGTCTGTTCGACCTTTCGGTCGACCCCGGAGAGAAGACCGATCTCCGCTTGAAACACCCGGACGTGTTCGCGCAGATTCGAACGAAATACGAGGCCTGGAACGCTCGAATGTTGCCGCGGCCGGCCTGACCGCCCGGCAAGCTCAGGGAGTGCTAACGACTCTGACCTCAGTTCGGGACGCGCCATCGAACCAGGTGTAAGCGAGTCTCCCGTCGCCGACGAACGCGACGTCGCTCCGCGTGTAGCCGGGAAGGGCGTGACGGAACACTTCGCTGCCGCCTTTGGTGGCGATGATGATCACGCTGTCGCCCACACCTCCGAGGTTGTAGATGGCACTCGTGGAGTACGCGATCCATCGGCCCGAAGGATCGAGGTCGAGGGAGGTGATGCCGCGCCCCTTTGGCACGACGCGCGAGCCCCGGCCGGCGGTGGTCGCCCAGGCGATCGTGTACGGTCGATCTTCCACGTAGGCGTCCCAGGCCGCCCAGCCCGTCTCGACGCGGCGGAACGACAAGGCGCTCGCGTCCACGCCGGGAGGCTTCAAGGCTTCGGTCGTCTGACGGGCCTCGAGATCGACGGTGAGGAACTCTTCATCGCTGCGTGAGAGCTGAATCGTTCCCTCGTCCAGGCGTCCCGCGGAGTCCAATCGAAGATTCGCCCCGATCGGCATGAAGCTTCCCCGCTCCAGCGGCGCGAGGTCGACGACCCGGCTGACTCCATCACT
>JANNJB010000229.1:0-4812 GCA_031405615.1 Vicinamibacteria bacterium
GGGCGATTTACGGGCGCGCGAGATCATCGACGCGCGGCACGGGCGACGGCTACAATGCCTGCCGGAACATCAATGAGGCGGGTGACTGAGTTCGAAACTATTGCCGTGGACGAGATCCGCGTCCTCGCCGAGACACGCTTCGGCGACATGATCAAGGGTGTCGTCGATCTCGAACGCGGCATCCTGCTGCTCGATGCCGACCTTCACGCCGATCAGGAGGCCAGCCTCCTCGCCGACGGCTCGAAGCAGGAGAACCTCTGGGGGATCAATCTCTACCCCGAGGTCGCCGGGGAAGACTGGCTGGAGTTCGACTCCATGATCAATCTGCGGCCGTCATTCGGAAACCGGTCGCGAGGCGTCGATGATCCAAACACCCGGGCGGCTATCGCCGGATTCATCGCACGCGTGGTCAGGCGATGACCGATTCGAAACATCGGGACATCGCGGGAGGCCGCTGGCACAACCTGTCGCTCGCCGAACAGCTCGGTAACATCGGCAGCGAGATCTCGCGCGCGATCCGGTGGTCCGGAAAGAATGCGGGCACCGCGCAGAGCGCGCTCTACCGCGCACTCGATCTGATCGACCTGACCCTCGATGATCCACGGCACCGACAATCGCTCCCCCGCCTGCGGGAGATCGCCCGCACGCGCGAGGTCGTTGTCGATTTCCTCGCGGGCTCGAACGAGTATGGATCGACGAGTGCCTCACTGCTGAAGTACTTCGACCAATTCGCTCTTATGGCGCGCCGCGCCGCCTCCGCTCGCTGACCCGTACATCCGCATGCCTCACCTCCGGCCGAACTGAGGCACGACGCCGCGGGTGAAACGGCGTTCCGCGCCGGGCCTAACGCGGTCCCGGTGCTACAGTCCAGAGGGGAACATCAATGAATCGAGCGGCGCGATCCATCGCTCTTTCGCTGTCATGCCTGCTCGCGGCATGCGGTGGGTCCCCGCCGCTCGCGGTTGTCACAAGCCCGAGCCCCACACCAACCCCGGCCGCCGTCAGAGTCGTGATCGTGTCCGTCGACGGTCTTCGGCCCGACGCGGTGCAGCAGGTGAATCCCCCGAACATGAGGGCGCTGGTCGCGAAAGGGGCCTACAGCTGGCTGGCCCGGACCATCATGCCCTCCACCACACTCCCCTCGCACATGTCCATGCTCACCGGCTATCTTCCGGCGCGCCACGGAGTCACGTGGAACGACCACACCCCGGCCAACGGCCCGCTCAAGGTGAACACTGTCTTCCTGGCCGCTCGAAGAGCCGGCCTTCGAACCGCCCTGGTCGCGGGCAAGGATAAGTTCGACACCTTCAGGGACACCGCGGAGATGGACATCTTCATCGGGGGCGGGCGAACGGATCAGGACGTCGCCGACCAGGCGATCGCTCAGCTGTACGCGGGCGTCCACCTGTTGTTCGTCCATCTCCCCAACGTCGATATCGCGGGCCATACCTATGGGTGGATGTCCACGGGCTACAAAGACGAGGTCGCTCGGGCCGACGCAGCCCTTGGCCGCATCATGAACGCCCTGCCGGACAACACGACGTTGATCCTGAGCGCCGACCACGGCGGGCACGGCAATGAGCACGGCAGCGCCGACCCCCTCGACATGACGATTCCCTGGATCGTCGCCGGCCCGAGGACACGTCAGGGATACGCGCTCACCGCGGCGGTTTCAACCACCGACACAACCGCTACCGCGGGATTCCTCCTCGGCCTCACCCTGCCCGCCGACATCACCGGTAAACCGGTGTTTGAAGCGTTCGTCCGGTAGCCGTCGCCGGGAAGGAAGAGCCGCTAGACTGACGGGACTCATGCCCCTCAAATCCGGTCAGCGGCTCGGCTCGTATGAAGTCACCGCCGCGATCGGCAAGGGCGGCATGGGCGAGGTGTTCCGCGCGAAAGACACGAAGCTCGGACGCGATGTCGCCATCAAGGTCCTGCCTGCCGCTTTCGCAAACGAACCCGAGAGGCTCGCGAGGTTCGAACGCGAGGCCCGCGTCCTTGCATCCTTGAACCACACGAACATCGCTCACATCTACGGATTCGAGAGCGCTTCGCCGGGAGACGGAACCAATATCCACTTCCTCGTCATGGAAATGGTTGAAGGCGAAGACCTGGCCGCGCGCCTCAAGCGCGGAGCGGTGCCGGTGGACGAGGTGATCACCATCGCGGGGCAGATCGCCGAAGGTCTCGAGGAGGCTCACGAACACGGCATCGTGCACCGGGATCTCAAGCCCGCCAACATCAAGATCGACCCCGACGGAAAGGTCAAGATCCTCGACTTCGGTCTCGCCAAGGCCATGGAGCCCGCGAGCGCCGCGTCGTCGAATCCAAACGTCAGTCATTCGCCGACACTCACGCACCAGGCGACGGTGGCCGGGATGATCCTCGGCACGGCGGCCTACATGTCTCCCGAGCAGGCCAGGGGAAGAGCCGTCGACAAACGCGCGGACATCTGGTCGTTCGGCGTGGTCCTGTTCGAGATGCTCACGGGGCGGCGGCTGTTCGCCGGAGAGACCGTGAGCGACGTCCTCGCGTCCGTCCTCAAGACCGATCCCGATTTCGGTTCGCTCCCTCCTGACGTTCCGGACGAAGTGCGAACGCTTCTAAGGCGGTGTCTCGACCGCGACGTGAAGGTCCGCTTGCGCGACATCGGAGACGCGCGGTGGAGCCTCGTGTCGTCACCTGATCGGGCGAAGGCGTCCCCTCGGAACTCGTGGCGCGGATTTGCCGCGACCGCCCTCCTCTCCGCGTCCCTCGCGGGTGCGGTCGTCTGGAACCTGGCGGGGCGCGGGGAGGCGCCTCCTGCGTCCGTCGTCCGCGCGTCGTTTCCGGTAGGCGCTCCAATCCGCGCCTTCAATCAGAACCGGCAGATCGCGATCTCACCCGATGGTTCGATGATCGGAGCGCTGACGAGAGAGGGGACGATCATGCTGCGGCGACTCGACGAGCTGACGCCCGTGGCGGTGCCGGGGGCCTCGGACGTGACCAGCCTGTTCTTCTCGCCGGACAGCCGCCACCTGGGTTACACGACCGAGACCGCGATTTACGTCGTGCCGCTCGCAGGAGGCCCGTCGCTCCCCATCGCGGAAGGCGTCGAGGTGTCGCGCACCACGCCGCTCACCGCATCGTGGGGCGAGGACGGACGCGTCTACTACTCCTCCCTCGACGGGATCGCGTCCGTTCCGGCCACCGGCGGCGAGCGTCGCGTGATCGTGGAGCGAGCGGACGCGCGGGAACCGCTGATGCTGCCGGGCCAGCGATACCTTCTGTACACGAAGACTCTGACCAACCTCGACGAGATACGCCTCCACCGGGTCGGCGACGACCCGACCGGCGCTGCCGACACGCAGCTGACCGTGGGGAGCGCCGTTCGGTATCTGAAGAGCGGCCACCTGCTCTTCGCCCGGGATTCCGACCTCTTCGCCGCGGCGTGGGACCAAGGTGCTCGCCAACTATCGAGCGAACCCGTCCGCGTCGCGTCGGGAATCGCATTCCTCAGCGACTTCGCGCAGTACGACATCTCCTCGACGGGCACCCTGATCCACTATCCCAGCGCGTCGGTCGCGAGCACGATGGGCCAGCTCCTTAAAGTCGGCGCATCGGGCGCCGCCTCGCCACTCGGCTCGAACGCCCGACGGTACTCCGATCCACGCATTGCGCCCGACGGACAAAGGATCGCGTTCCACATCATGGGCGAGGATGACGACGTGTGGGTCCTCGACGCGTCGCGCGATCTGCTCACGCGCGTCACCTTCGATCGCCGCGAGGACGAGACTCCGGCGTGGTCGCCTGAGGGAACCTTCCTCGCGTACGCGGGCTTCGCGCGGGACGGAACCGACCGGGTCGTCCTCAGGCGAAGGGCGGACGGCGGCCTTGGCGAGGAGATCCTCCTCAAGTCCCCTCATCACATCCACGTCACCGACTGGTCCCGCGACGGTCGCTTCATAGTGCTGGAACTCGTCCAGGACCCGCGCAATCGCGACGACGTGGCGTTCCTCGAACTCGATTCGGACGGAAAGCCGAAGGGCGGGCTCCGAACGCTCTTCGGCAGCCAATTCGCCGAGTCGTCGGGCCGGGTCTCGCCGGATTCGAAGTGGATCGCGTACCGATCCAACGAATCCGGTCTCGACCAGGTCTACGTTCAGCCGTTCCCGGAGGGAGGCAGCAAAATCCAGATCTCGTCAGGCGGCGGCGCGCAGCCCGTCTGGTCGCACGACGGACGCGCGCTCTACTTCCGAGCCCCGCGGTCTGTGATGGTCGCGCGGGTGAAAGACCAGAAGGACCTCACCTTCGAGACGCCGGCGGCGCTGTTCGAAGATCGCTTCGCGCGACCGCAGTCGATCTCGCACACGACGTACGACGCCTTCAGGGACGGAACCCTTCTGTTCATTGATCCGCTCGCGTCGCCGGATGCGGACATGGACAACGCCGTGATCCTCGCGACGTTCAACTGGACGAAGGACTTCCTCGCGAGGTTCGGGAAGTAGGGGCGCCCCTTGTGGGCGCCCTTGACGCAACCCCTGACGCTCGCGAAAGGGCGGGCACCCTTCGACAAGCTCAGGGCACCGCAAGGCCCGCCCCTGCGGGGCCAACCATCGCCTTGATCATGGAACTCGTGGAAGGCGAGGATCTCTCAACTCATATCGCCCGCGGGCCGATTCCTGTCGCCGAGGCCTTACCCCCCTCGCGCGGCAAATCGCCGAATACCTCACTTCAAGCGGGTCCCTGATGCGGGCGATAGTGGATCGAGACCCGGAAGGCGCGCTCACGTTTGGAACACCGACGGAACTGTTCCAGTCGCCTCTTACC
>JANNJB010000230.1:0-6289 GCA_031405615.1 Vicinamibacteria bacterium
GAGCGGACAAGCCAGCTGCAGGCGCAGACCGTGACGCCGCAATGGACCACGGCGACGACCACGCTGCGCCAGCGCACGGTGACGGGCTCGTGGCAAACGAGCACCAGCAACCTGCAGACCCGAACTCCCATTTTGGGATCCTCGTGGTTTGGCGGCGTTCTAGAACTGGCGGAGCCAGTCGGTGAGTTCGTCGATGGGAATCGGGCGCGAGTACAAGTAGCCCTGCATCAGGCTGCAGCCCCACGATTCAAGCGCCTTCTGCTGATCCAGGCGTTCAACGCCTTCGGCCACGACCTTCATGTTGAGGGCCCGGCTCAGGGACACGACCGCGTTCGCGATCGCGGCATCGTCGGGGTCCTCGATCATGTCGCGGATGAAGGAAGCGTCGATCTTCAACATGTCGAGAGGCATCTGCCGCAGGCGCGAGAGCGACGAGTAGCCGACCCCGAAGTCGTCGATGGCGATGGAGGCCCCGGCTTTCTTGAGCCGCCGCAGTTGATCGCCGATGAGCTGGCCTTCGCTCAGGGCCGCGGTCTCGGTGATCTCGAAGTGCAGCCTCGTGGCGGGGAAGTCGAGGCCATCGAGGGTGGCGAGGACATCGTCGGCGAAAGTGAGATTCGAGAGCTGCCGGACCGAGACGTTGATCGCGAGGTTGAGGGGCTGGAAGGACCGGCGCGGCAGCGTCTTCATGGCCCGCACCGCTTCGCGGAGGACGAAATCGCCAAGGGGCACGATGAGGCCGGTGTGTTCGGCCAGGGGAATGAACTCCGAAGGCTGGGTCATGCCCCCGCGTTCGTCCGGCCACCGAACGAGCGCTTCCACCCCCACCGGCCTTCCCACGCTCATGTCCATGATCGGCTGGAAGTAGACCGCGAGTTTCGATCGCACGATGGCGGTGCGAAGGCCGCGTTCCATCGAGACCCGCCGCTCCACGTCGTCGCGCAGCGCCGAGGAGAACACCTGGTGGGTGTCGCGGCCCATTTCCTTGGCCCCGTACATCGCGAGGTCGGCCGACTTGAGGAGGGTCTCGCGGTCGGCCCCGTTATCGGGGAACATCGCGATTCCGACACTTGCGGTGACGAGGACTTCGCTGCCTGCCGCGTCCAAAGGCACGCGCAGGGCGTCCACGAGTTTCTGCGCGACGTTGGTGGCGCCCCTCTGATCGGTGTCGGGCAGGATCGCGATGAACTCGTCGCCGCCGCGGCGGGCGAGGGTGTCGGACTCGCGCAGGCATGAGGCGAGCCTGCTGGAAACGAGGCGCAGCACACCGTCGCCCACGCTGTGCCCGAGGGTGTCGTTCACGAGCTTGAAGCGGTCGAGGTCGACGAAAAGAATGGCGAGCGGAGTCCGGTGTCTCTCCGCGAGGGCGAGAGCGGTGTCGAGGCGATCGTCGAACAGGAAGCGGTTCGGCAGTCCGGTCAGCGAGTCGATGTAGGCGAGCGACTGGATCTGCTCGTCCTTCTGCTTGCGCTCGATGGTTTCGGCGATGTGGCCCGAGACGAAGGTCAAAAGGTCGCGATCCGCGGGACCGTGCCGGAAGTTCGGGTCGTAGCTCTGCACCACGAGGATGCCGAAAGTGGCGTTGCCGCGGATCAGGGGGACGCCGATCCAGCTCGAGGCGACGTGTCCATAGGTGCGCACCTGCCGCGACCTCTTGAGCTCCCCGATGATCGACTGGTCCGCGAGGAGGGGTTCGCCCGAGCGAATCACGTATCCCGAGAGAGAGTCCTCGACGGGGAGCGGAGAGGTCGGCACGGAGTCGTTTTCGTCGACGAAGTAGGGGAAGGTGAGGTGCGAGCCCTCCTCATCGAGCAGACCGATGAAGAAGTTCTTGGCGTACATGAGCTCGCCGACGATGTCGTGGAGTTCGGAGAAGAGGGCCTCGAGGCCGATCGAGCGCGTGGCCGCCTGGGCGATGCGATAAAGAGCCGACTGAAGTTCTTCGGCTTTCTGCCGCTGCGAGAGGTCGCGCGCGATGATGAGAGCGCCCCGCCTTCCGCCTACGTCGATGGCGGCGGCGCGGACTTCGACGGGGACCTGACCCGTGTTCTGGTTGAGCTTGATCTCGCTGGTCCGCGGCCGCCGCCCGAGCGCCACCGATTCCATCAGGTCGCGCAGAATGGCGCGGTCCGCCTCGGGCGCCAGGTGAATGAGCTCGAGGGGCTGATCGGCCAGTTCCGGGGAAAGATCGAGAAGCCGCCGCGTGCCCGCATTCGAAAAGACCACCCGATCGCCATCGAGGACGAAGACGGGATCTGGAAGGAGTTCGATCAGCTGACGGTAACGCTGCTCGGAATCGACGAGCGCCCGCTCCGCCCGCTTGCGCTCCGAAATGTTCCTCAGGATCGACAACGCCGCGGGTTTCTTGTCGTAGACGATGGGCTCGCTCTGGGCCTCGATGTCGATGGTGGATCCGTCGAGCCGGATCGCTTTCTGCTCGATGGGCGGAGCGGAGAGCCCGAGATGCACCGCCTTCATCCGTTCGAGGGCGACGTCGCGGTATTCGGGGTGGATCCGCTCGATGAGACTCTGGCCATGGAGATCCTCGATCGAACTCGCCCCCAGGAGCTTGAGGTACGCGGGGTTCACCAGAAGGAGCTTTCCATCCTGGCTCACCGCGATGCCGTCCGGGGAAGCGTCGACGAGCTGGCGGTAACGCTCCTCGCTTTCCTTGAGCGCCTGTTCGGCCAGCATCGCCTCGGTCATCGGCCGGATGAAGGCGCGGAGGGCCGGCTTCCCTTCGAACTCGATGCGATGAGAGTCGACCTTGACGAGCGCCACCTGTCCGTCGAGGCGCTTGAAGCGCAGGACCAGGGGCTCCGTGGGCTCCCCTTTTTCGAGTCGGGCGGTCCTCGCGGCCAAGGCCGCCAGGTCTTCGGGGAAGACGAAGTCGTCGACCGACATCGAAAGCAGGTCCTCCGCCCCGTGGCCGCCCGCGATCTCGATCAAGGCCTTGTTGGCGAAAAGCGGCTTGCCATCGCGATGGATCAGGATGCCGTCGGGGGTGTTCTCGACGAGGCTCCGGTATCGGGCCTCGCTGTCGCGAAGCGCCTGTTCGGTGGCCCGCCGGTCGGTCACATCCGCGGAGAGAACGATGTAAGCCCTCTTGCCGCGGGCCTCGAAGGGAACCGAACGAATCTCCGCGTACACATGCGTGCCATCGAGACGGACGAGCCGCATCTCCATGGGCGGATTGGATTCGCCCCGATAGAGGCGGGACACGCGTTCCTGGGCCGCCTCAAGGTACTGAGGGTCGAGAAAACTGTGATTTGCCCGGCCGATCACGTCGTTTCGGTCCCTGGCGCGGACGAGGGCCAGAAAGGCCTCGTTGCACCAGACGAATTTCTCGTCCACCGCTATGGACGCGGCGAAGGGCGCGGACTCCAGAACGTAGAGCAGACCGACGCTGTCGAAGGTCTCCTGCCAGTTGAGAGGGTTCATCCTTTGGCCAATGCGCCTCTGGTTCCGCTCACTTGATGCTGACCGAGATTTCCACGGGTTTCCCGTCGCGAAGGATCTGGGCGCGCACCGCGCCGGTGCTCTGCAACCGGGGCCAGAGGCCCACGAGGGTGGTGAAGCTGTCCACCGGCGTCTCGTTCACGCTCACCAGAACGTCGCCGGCCTTGAGACCGATGGTTTCGAGAATGGTTCCGGCGGGGATTCGCGAAAGTGTGAAGCCCGCGACCTGGCCGCGGGAGGTCACCGGGATGAGTGTCGTCTCCGTCATCAGCCGCGACATCTCCCGGTCGAGCCGTGCCTCGAGGTCCGCCCGGGTGAGGGTCAGGTCGGCTTCGGGCACGTCGCGGCCCGGGGTCGGGGACGCTCCGCGAGCCGCCGGCGGATCGGAAGCCTCCAGGCGGAGGGTCCGGCGCTCGCCGCCGCAGACGATCTCGGCGGACTCGGCTCGAATGGCCCCGACCTCGCAGCCGAAGGCGCGATCGCCTGCCACCACCGAGCGCATCCGTCCTTCCGAGACGAGGATGGCGGCGTGCCGTCCCGATCGGGCCAGAACCACGCCCGAAAGGGACATTTCGGGCGGAACGAGGGCTAAGAGGAGGAGGGAGATGAACATGTGAAGGCAGGGCCCGGCCAGGAGAGCATATCGGACGGATCCACACTGTAACCTCTCATCCCGTATGGATGTGGTGTCGGTCACCCCGGAGCTCACGCCCGAATTGGTGCTTGCGGCTTACCCCCGGGGTCTTTTCCCGATGGCGTATCCCGAGGCGAACCTCATCACCTGGCACCGCCCGAAGGTCCGCGCGGTGATCCCCCTCGAAGCCCCCCACGTCCCACGCCGTCTTGCGCGCACCATGGCGAGCGGGAAGTACAGGGTCACCTTCGATGCCGCCTTCAAGGACGTCATGGCGGGTTGTGCCGCGGGCCGTCCGGTGTGGATCAGCGAGGACTTCCATCGCGTATACGGCGAACTCCATGAGCGGGGGATCGCCCACTCCGTCGAGGTCTGGTCGACGGGAGAACTGGCGGGCGGACTGTACGGACTGGCGCTGGGCGGCGCCTTCTTCGCCGAATCCAAGTTCCACCGCACAACCGACGCATCGAAGGTGGCGGTCGTCTCATTGGTCGAGAGATTGCGCGAGCGCGGCTTTCTTCTTCTCGAGGTTCAGTACCTGACCGAACATCTCAGGCAGTTCGGGGCGATCGAGCTGCCGCACCGTGTTTATATGACGCGGCTTCGCGAGGCGCTGGCGCTTGACGTTTCTTTCGGCCCTCCATCTGCGGGGCCTGCCGCCCCGGCCGTCGAATAAGCTGCGCTGGTTCGACATGGACCTGGGTGAAATTCGGAGGGTGACGGTTTCGGTGCGCGATCTCGAGCGCTCGCGATCTCTCTACTCGGGCCTGCTGGGCATGAAGGTCATCCGCGAGTGGAGCCTTCCGGCCGAAGAATCGGTAACGAGTCCGGTGGGACGGAGTCTGGGCTTGTCCGAAGGCGCAGGCATCGCGGGCATCGACCTCGAGCAGAGCGGGACGTCGGTGGGGGCGGTGCGGCTCATCCGCGTGGGTGACGGCTCGGCGGAGCGGATCAACGAGGGTGCTCGCGGCTACGATCATGGCCACGTCAAGAATCTCGACTTCTTCACCGACGACGTGGGCCGCCAGTACGCGCGTTTCGTGGAGCGGGGGTTTCAGTTTCTCGCTCCGCCCATCGACTACGCGGTCCCGTGGGGCGAGGGCGCCATCGCCACCGAGGCCCACCTGCCCACGGACGACGGAGTGAAGGTGGCCATCGCGAAGATGGCCGGGGTTCCGCGTTTCGCCATGGGCCGGAGCGACCGGGAGGCGTCCTTCACCGAAGTGGCGGCGGCCACGCAGATCGTGAAGGACTTCGATCGCTCGGAGGCCTTCTATTGCGAGGTCCTCGACCTCGTGCCCGCGGCTCCCACCGTGATCGACGGGGCCTTGATCGACGCCCTGGGGCTGCCAGGGGGAACGCGCCTTCGCATGAGTTTCATCTCGGGTCGGGACGCGGCGGGGGGCCGGGTCGGCCTCGTCGCGTACGAAGGTGCGGGTGTGGAAGACGCTCGTGATCTCCGCCACCGCATGCGCGCGCCGTACCGTGGCGTGGTGGCCCTGACCTTTGAAGTCGGGGATGTCGAACGGACCACCCGGAGGGCGCTCGCGCTGGGCGCGACCCCGCGACTTATGCCCGTCGAACAACGGTGGGGCGACTCCGTGACGTTTGGGGCGGCGGTGGTGAGCCCCGACGGCATACCCCTGTTCTTCGAAGCGAGGCGGGATGAGGACCGGCGCCCGGCCGAAGCGGGAGTGGGCGGCGACGGTGCTTACGCGCCGGTGTGTCGCGCGAGCGAGTTGCCTCCGGGATCGATCCGCGCGCATCGCCCCACCGATGGATCGAAGCGCCTGGCTCTCGTGAACGTGGCCGGCCAGGTCTTTGGTTTCGAGGACCGCTGCCCGCATCTGGGCGGACCGCTCTCGCGAGGCGAGCTGCGTGGCCGGATGCTGGTTTGTCCCTGGCACGGCTGGATGATCGACGTACCCACGGGTCAGGTGAAGGGCGGACGAGGGGCCGCCGTGCGGCCCTGCCGCGTGCGAGTGCGCGAAGGAACCATCGAGGCGGCGAGGATTCAGGGTGACGCCTCGTGAGTCTCGACCTTCTGCGCGAACACCGGCGCGTCTTCGCGGAAAAGGGCGTGCTGGCGGATGTCTACGGCGTCTGGTTCGATCGTCTCCTCGAGGGTTTGCCGCCAAACGCGAGAGTGCTCGAAGCGGGTGCTGGGCCCGGTCTCTTCGCGCCGCATGCCCGACG
>JANNJB010000231.1:0-1533 GCA_031405615.1 Vicinamibacteria bacterium
GGTGGTGGATGCCTTGCGCCTCGCGCGCGCGATGACCTACAAGGCCACGATGGTCGAAATGCCTTACGGCGGGGCCAAAGCCGTGATCATGGGCGACCCGTCGCGGGACAAGACGCGGCCCTTGCTCGTGGCCTACGCCAAGGCCGTCGACCATCTCGGGGGCCGGTTCTTCACCGGCTGCGACATGGGGATCGAGCCTCGCGATCTGAAGGTGATGCAGCGGCACACCAAACACCTGTCGCACACCGGCGAGGACTCGCCTCTCGATACGTCGTATCTCGCGGCGCTGGGCGTGTTCGAGGGCATCGCCGCGGCCGCCGCGGTGCTGGGCCGGGAGTTTTCTTCGCTTCGGGTGGCGATCCAGGGCGTGGGTGCGGTGGGGTTCCGGCTCGGCAAACTCCTCGTCGAACACGGCGTGCACATCATCGTGGCCGACCCGGAGAAGGCGCGGGCACTTCGCGCCGCCCGCGAGCTGGAAGCGCAGGTTGTGGAACCGGACGCGATCTACGACGTCGAAGCAGACCTCTTCTCGCCCAACGCCATGGGCGGCATACTCAACGACGACACCATCGCCCGCCTCAAGGTTCAGGCCGTCGTGGGCGGAGCGAACGAGCAGCTCCTCGAGCCGCGACATGGCGACATCCTCCATTCCCTCCGCATCCTCTGGGGGCCCGACTACGTCGTCAACGCGGGCGGTCTCTTGAGCCTGCTCTACGAGACGAAGCAGACCGACGAAGACGGTGTGGAGGAGCGTGTAAGAATGATCGGGCCGAGGGTCGCCGACATTTGGCAGCGATCCGAGGAGGAAGAAGAAGCGCCGGGCGTCATCGCGGATCGCATCGTGGAGGAACGCCTGGCTCACGGACGCCGGGCGAAGTCGGAATCGGTGCGTCGCACAAAGTACGAGGACGGATGACGAAAAGAGCTTGAAGACCATGAAGACGATCAATGTCGGCGGTGTCGAGATTCAATACGCCGACAAGGGCCAGGGGCCCGCGGTGCTTTTCCTTCACGGTTTTCCACTGTCCCTCGGAATGTGGGACGAACAGGAGGCCCTTTCGGATCGTTATCGGATTGTCCGCTTCGACGCGCGCGGGCACGGCGGGTCGGGCGTGGGTGACTCGGCCCTGACCATGGACCGGATCGCCGAGGACGCGGCGGTTCTGATCGAACAACTGCGTCTCGGGCCGGTGATCCTGGCCGGCTGCTCCATGGGCGGCTACGCAGCCTTCGCGTTCGCCCAGAAACATCCTTCGTTGTTGCGCGGTCTCGTTCTGGTCGACACGAAAGCCGGAGCCGATACCCCCGAAGCGCGCAAGGGTCGGGGTGAACTTGCCGCCAAGGTGATGAAGGACGGCCCCCCGGCGGCTCTCGAGGCGTTCCTTCCCAAGCTCGTGGGCGAAACCACGAAGGCGACGCGCGCCGACGTGGTCGCGAAAGTCAAGGACATGGTCCTCGCCACGCCGAAGCAGGGCATCTCTGATGCGCTGCACGGCATCGCGGCCCGCCTGGACTCAACCCCGTTCCTGCGCG
>JANNJB010000232.1:0-4983 GCA_031405615.1 Vicinamibacteria bacterium
GCGCTCGATCCGGCCCGAGGCGCCGATGACCACCACGCCCGCTTCCATGCTCTCGACGATGTTGGAGTGATAGTCGGTGAGGCGCGTGAGTTCGCGAGCCTTGTCTTCAAGACGCTCGTACAGCCGGCCGTTCAGGATCGCGGTGGCGGCGACCACGCACAAGGAACGGACGAGTTCGGCCTCGTCCTCGTCCATCGTCTCCGACGCGATCGGGTCTCCGAGGGCGAGGACCGCGACCACCTCGCCGCGGGCCACGAGAGGGAAGTAGTGGGCGAAAAGATCCGCGCCTGAATCCTCGCTGGTCACCGGACCCACCGCGGAGTCGGAGACGTCGCCCCGGAACGCGCGCTGCACCGAGGCCTCGGCTTCGACGGTGGGAGTTCCGGTGAGCCCGAAGTGGCGGACGGTTTCGAACCGGGAGGCGTTGCGCGCGAAGAGCGCCCCGCGGGTGACGCCCAGGGCCTGTTGAACGCCGGTGAGCAGGCGCTCGGCCAGCCGGTCCCGGTCGAGTTCGGTCGAAAGCTCGGGCGAGAGACGCAGCAGGGTCTGCCGCGAGTCGTATCGATCCTTGAGGGCCAGACGATCGACCGCGGTCTGAATCCGGTTCTTGAGGGGGATGAAGAGAAGGGCCACGAGACAGATCACGAGGATCAGGGGCGCGGTGTCGGTGCGATTGATGTCTCCGAGCAGGCCGAGGACGAGCAGACACACCCCGAAGACCGTGGTGACCGCGATGAGCGAGACGAGCAGCCGCCGGAAGAGGAAGCCGATGTCGACGATCCGGTTCTGGATGATGGCGTAGGCGAGCGAGAGGGGGAGCAGGGCGAGGGGAATCGCGCCAAAGAGCTGGGGCACCGTGCTGCCCGCCCGGCCGAGGGCGAAAGGCACGGCGTAAAAGGCGAGGAAGGGACCGATGCCCGCCGCGGTGCCAAGGGCGAGGGAGCGCAGACGGCGGCGCTCCAGGCCGACCCGCGCGCGCGAGGAGGCTTTCCAGAGAACCACGAAGCCCGCCATAAAGAAGAGGCTGAAGTACATCGGCCCGAGCCGATCGGTCCAGCCGAAGACCGTTTCGGCGAGCGGGATCTTGCCGAGGCCGATCAGGCCGAAGAACTCGAGGGCCATGAAGGCAAGGGCGACGGCGTAGACCCGCCGCGTGCGCGCCCTCGTGTTGGTCTTCGAGAGCTTCAGGGAGAAGTGGAGATAACACGGGGGCAGGAGGGCGATGCCCACCGAGTCCACGATGAGGAGACCCCAATCCACCGCGTCGAGCCGCCCTGAGTCGGACACGCCATACACAATGAAGAAGAGCGCGCACAACGCGGCGAAGTGCAGCCGCAACGGCTCGCCGGGACGCCGCATGGCCACGAGTGTGCCAAGGCCCAGGCAGAAGAAGCCCATGAGCGACAAGTAGGTGAAGAGCCGTCGGTCGCCCGCGGGCAGAGTGACGGGCTGAAGGTGGTGGCTTGTCTGCACGCCGTCACGCTCGACGCGATATTCCACCTCCGGACCGAAGGCCACCGAACGTGTCAGTTCGAGCGCCACGTCCTCGACCGAGGAGACGCGGTGATCGGCCACGGCCACGAGCCGGTCGCCCGGGAGAATGCCCGCCAGGGCGGCTGGCGATTCGCCCACGACGGTTTCGGCCACGACCGAACCGCCGATCGCGCGCCAGGAGACACCGTCGTCGCGCCACTTTGGCCCCAGCCGTTCGACCAGACTCAGGATGCCGAGCGAGGCGAGGATGGCCGCGGCCAGGAAGATCCGATGACGCCTCGACACCCGGCGGGACAAACGCCTCCGCAGCGTGGTCAGGCTCTCTGGGGGCAGGGTGAACACGGTCGCTCTGCTCTCTGGGGGCCTAGAACTTCACCCGGATGCCGCCGGTGATTCGGCGGGGCGGGGCGCTCACCGCGAACTCGTCGATGCTGCGCCGCTCGATGTCGTCGTAATAAAGGTTACGCAGGCTGACCAGGAGGGCCATGTCCGCCCCGATGAATTCGGGTACGAAGGGAACGTCCTGCCGCAATTCGACGAAGTAACGCTGGGCCCGCTCGCGAGGCCGCGCCGGGCCGTTGTAGTTCGCCACCGCGGCGCCTTCGTGGAAACGATGGAAGATGGCGATGCCGGTCCCCGAACTCCGCAGGTAGGCGTCGATACGGGTCGTGAATTGATGGAAGTCTCGGGCCCGGTCCGAGCCGGTGGCGCCGAAGCGGCCATAGCCGTATTCGACTCCCGCCTGCGCCTGACCCCTCGCGAAGGTCTTCTCGGCCATGAGCGAACCCACCTGCACTCGATTGCGGCTCCCGTTCTCGACGTAGGGCGCGCCGAGCGCGCGGGAGGGAAGAAGCAGAAGGGCATGGGTCACGGTCTGATCCAGGACGCGCGCCTCGAGCCGAGCACCCGGGTCGCGATAACCGACGGCCACCGCGCGATTCCAGGTGCGCTGCGGCTCGAAGCCCAGCGCGAAGCGAGGCAGGCCTTCGGAGAGGGCGATGAGGTCGCTCTCACTCGTGACCACTTCAAGGCCGGGGAAAAGAGTGTCGCCGGAGAAGTCGAAGCGGACGTAAGACCGGGCGTCCTCGCGATCGCCGTAGGGTTCTTCGATGAGGAAGGAGAACTCAGGGTCGATCGATCGAGCCGACGAACCGAGGAAGGGGGCGTCCACGAACCGCCCGCCCGCCCGCGTGGTGAGGTTCTCGAACAACTTCATCGCGTGCACGACCCGGAAGGCGCCCACCGAGCGCCGATCGACCTCGGCGCCGAGAGGCAAGGTGGCGGCGTTGAAGCGGGTTCCGTAGACCGCGCCCACTTCGATCGTGTTCCGAGATCCGGCGGTGAGTTCGAACTCCGCCCCGGCGCGCCAGGTTGTCGCGGCACTCTCGGCCGCGAGGCCGGTGAGTGCGAACGCCAGATCCTCGGTCAGGTTACCGGAGACGCGCACGAGACCCGCGCCGTTCGGCATCGAACTGTCGGCCTCCCGGGCCTGTGCGCCGGCGGGAAGGGTGAGGAGTTCTACGCGGCCGGAAAGTCCGGAGAGTTCGAGGTCGCTGGAGACCGAATCGGAGACCCTCGCCATTTGGGCCGCGGCATCCCGCTCGTTGAGCACCGACTTGCGGCGCTGACGAAGGAGGACCTCGCGGCGTCGCGCCGCGGCCGAGACATCCGTTCCGACCTCGGTCGGTTCCGCCTCGGTTTCAGAGGCCACGTCCTGAGCGGCTTCGAGCGCCGTCAGGGTCTGAAGCGCCAGGTCCTGGGTAGCCACGCGCCATGCCGCGCGCAGGGGGGAGAGGGGAGAGAGGAACAGGAGACGGGTGGTGCCGTTGGCGTTTCCGAAGAAGGACGACGGAAGGGCGGGCGCGAAGCCGGCGAGCACAGGGACGGCTTTGGGCGCGGTCGCCGGTGCGGTGGCGATCAGCGCGGGTCGAGACCACGCCGACGCGGCGGCGGCGCCGAGGAGAGCCGGCGCGGGCTTGTCGTCCCCGCTCAGAGCGGCGTGGGCGTACCCGGCCGATGCGACAACGATGGCGACGGAACGAAACCTGAAAATCATCGATCACCCTCCCATTTGCAGGGAAGAATCCGAAAAAGCCGAACGACCCCCCGGGGCCCCTGGTGGAGCCTTGGTCCGTGGCCTTAAACGTAGCACGACCGGGCGGCTAACGTCTTTTCGCCAGAGGGAATAATGTTCCTCCCCAATGGACGCCCCTCCCCCCCTCCCCTCCCCAGCGTCCGGGGGGCGTTTCTCGACGGCCTCGACGTGGTTTGGCCCCGCCGCCGTGGCGACGCTCGTGCTCCTTGCGGGAGGAGGCGCGGCTTCGGATCCTTCGGGCGTCCGATTCGGGATGCCGACTTTCGCCGTCGTCGCCCTATCCGCCCTGGCCGCCGCGATCGTGCGCACGTCCGGTGTCCTCGGCGTCGGCTGGTTCGTTCTGCCGGCGTCCGCGGCCCTCCTCGCGATCTTCCTCCCCGCGAGCGCATCGTCCCTGTTGCTTTTCTCGGGACCGTCTCTTTACGCCTTCGTGCTTGCGGCGATCGTGCTCGCCATCGCGGGTCTGGGCCTTCGGCCGCCACGCTCTGTGCTCCTGCCCGCGTTCTTCGCGATCTACGCGGCCGTCGCGTATCAGGCGCAGACCAGGGTCGGGCCCGACGGCGACGAACCGCAGTATCTGATGGTCGCGGAGAGCCTCCTTCGCGATCACGACCTCGCGCTGGATCAGGACTTCAAGGAGGCGAGATACGGCGCGTTCTTTTCGAGGCCGCTCGATCCGCATTTCCGGATCCGCGGCCCGGAAGGTCAGATCTACTCGCTTCACGCGGTCGGGCTTTCGCTTTTGATCCTGCCCGCCTACGCGTTTGGCGGCTATGCCGGCGCGTCCTTCTTCATGGCGCTCCTCGCCGCTTTCCTGATCCGCGAACTGCGCGGGCTGGTGCGGGAACTCACCGGCGACGAGGCTCTCGCGGAGGGGACGGCCTGGATCGTGGGACTCTCACCTCCGATCATTCATTTCGCCGGACTCATCTTCACCGAGATTCCGGCCGCCCTCCTGATGTGCATCGGTCTGCGCACCGCGGTGTTTGGTCGCACCCCGCGCGCGTCCGTCGTAGCCGCGCTGTGTGTGGCCGCGCTCCCGTGGCTGAATGTTCGCTACGCCATCCTCTCTCTCGCGGTTTTTGGCGCTCTTTCGTGGCGGCTCTGGCGCGATGGCCGGTCCACCACCGCCTTTCCGGCGCGCCCTCTCGTGACCGCGGCCCTGCTGCCCGCAGTCTCGGCGGTTGCGATCGGCCTCTATCACTTCGCGCTCTGGGGCTTCTTCGACCCGCGCCGGGTCTATGGCCGTCGCCGCGAATTCAGCCTCGACGTCCTGCCCGAAGGCTTTCCCGGACTCTTCTTCGATCAGGAGTTCGGTCTCTTCATCTACGCGCCGATCTTCGTGCTCTCCTTCGCGGGCTTCGTCCATCTGTGGCGAAAGCGTCCATCAATGG
>JANNJB010000233.1:0-2762 GCA_031405615.1 Vicinamibacteria bacterium
GGATGACGAAAAGAGCTTGAAGACCATGAAGACGATCAATGTCGGCGGTGTCGAGATTCAATCCGCCGACAAGGGCCAGGGGCCCGCGGTGCTTTTCCTTCACGGTTTTCCACTGTCCCTCGGAATGTGGGACGCCCAGGAGGCCCTCTCCGATCGTTATCGGATCGTCCGTTTCGACGCGCGTGGGCATGGCGGGTCGGGGGTGGGCGACTCGGCCCTCACCATGGACCGGATCGCGGAGGACGCGGCGGTCCTGATCGAACGACTGCGCCTCGGACCGGTGATCCTGGCCGGCTGTTCGATGGGCGGGTACGCGGCCTTCGCGTTCGCTCAGAAACATCCTTCGTTGCTGCGGGCTCTCGTTCTGGTCGACACGAAGGCCGGAGCCGATACCCCCGAAGCGCGCAAAGGTCGGGGTGAACTCGCCGCGAAGGTCATGAAGGACGGCCCCCCGGCGGCTCTCGAGGCGTTCCTTCCCAAGCTCGTGGGCGAAACCACGAAGGCGTCCCGCGCCGACGTGGTCGCGAAGATCAAGGACATGGTCCTCGCCACGCCGAAACAGGGAATCTCCGACGCGCTTCACGGCATCGCGGCGCGCCAGGACTCGACCCCGTTCCTGCGCGAGATCACGGTTCCAACCCTCGTGATCTGCGGCGAAGAGGACGTCATCACACCGCGCGCGGAAGCGGAGATCCTGCAAAAGGGAATCACCGGCGCGGAACTCGCGATGATCCCGAAGTCGGGCCATCTCCCGTCGATGGAAACCCCGGAGGAGTTCAACCGGATCCTGGGCGCGTTCCTGGCTCGTTTCTGAGATGTAGGGGCAGGCCTTGTGCCTGCCCTTTCGAGGCCGCGAAGGGCAACCACAAGGGTTGCCCCTACGATCGACTCGGGTCGTATTGCCCCTACGATCGACTCAGGTTGTATTTCATGATTTGGCCGTGGGGGCCGTTGCGGTCGCGTTCGACTTCGAAGACGTCGCCGGCGATTCCTCGTCCTGAGCAGGTGTCCAACAGGGCGAGGTCTTCGGCGTCGAGGCGGACCTTGAGGGCTGCGAGCGTCTCGCCCAGGTGATTCGAGTTGCGGGCGCCCACGATGGCCGCCGCCACGTGAGGTTGCGCGAGAACCCACGCGATCCCAATGGCTCCGATCGAGACGCGGTGTTTGTTCGCAATCGTCTGGACCGATCGAAGCAGCGATTGGAAGCCCTCCCAGCCGAGCGCGTCCTCGATGATGAGCCGGTACTTCGTGAGCGAACGATTCGCGAACGGCCCCGCTGGTTCGGGCTTGTCCAGCCATCGTTCGGACAGGAAACCGCCAAGCAGGGACCCGTAGCAGAGGAGCTTGAAACCACGCTCGACAGCGAGAGCGCTCATGGCCCCTGCCGGGCGGCGGTCGAGAAGCGAGTATTGAACCTGATGGGAGATCACGGGCACACCCGCGTCGAGGATCTCGCGCAGCGTTCTCGTATCGAAGTTCGTGACGCCGATGTACCTGATGACGCCCTCGAGGCGAAGCGCTTCCAGGTGGCGCGCCACTTCCACGTAGCGCCTGACCCCGTAGTCCCACCAGTGAAACTGAACGAGATCGAGGGCTTCGCGGTGAAGACGGCTGCGTGAACGGTCGATGATGGCGCCCGTGTCCGCGGCGTCGACGGTGTCGAGGGACATGAGATCCGGCACGTACTTCGTGTGCACCTGCACCGAGCGGCCCGCGGGCGGCGCGAACGAACCGATCAGCTCTTCGACGCCAGTGTAGATATCGGCGCAATCGAACGTGGTGACGCCCGCCTCCACAAACGCCGCCATGTCGGCGTGGGCCTGTGCTATCGGTGGTGTGACGCCATGCCCCGCGGCGAGTTGCCAGCCGCCCTTGATGATCCGGGAGATCGAGTATCCCGGCGCCAGCTCAACGCGCACGTTTTTGCCGGACCTTCGCGGGAAGGGGCACCGCGGTCACTTCGGCGTGATTGAAGACCTGGACGCCGGTTCGCAGGATCCGAAAACGGCCGCCGCAGTTGGGGTCGGGACATGCGACCACCGCGTCCGTGGTCATCCAGTCATTGGGGTGCGTCTCACGCTGCTTCGCGGGGAGAAGCGGCAGAAGCGCCGCGAGTGAATAGACCGGAAAGGTCTGGCCCGGGGGCAGGGACAGGTTCTCGCCGCTCAGCTCGAAGGAGTCGCCCACCTTGTGGTTGCAGATCATCGGCAGGCCCTTCGCCTGTTCCACCTCGACGCGAAGGTCGAAGAGGCGAAACGTGGCCTTCTTCTCCCGCTTCGCTGCGCTGCGCTTCATCGGCATTCCACTTAGCATAGCCACAGTGATCATCGAAACATTTCCAGTGGGTCCCCTTCAGTGCAACTGCACGATCCTCGGCGACCCCGAAACCGGCGAAGCCATCGTGATCGATCCCGGCGACGAGGCGATGGTCGTCCTCAACCGACTGAGGGCGCACGGTCTCAAGCCGAAGGCAATCCTCATCACGCACACCCACCTCGATCACGTCGCGGGAAACTTCGAGGTCAAGGAGAAGACGGGAGCGCGGGTCATGCTCCACGAGAAGGACCTGCCGCTTTACGACAACCTGGGGATGCAGGCGCAGTTCATCGGCATGGACACCCCCGTCCGCGCGGATGTGGACGAGCACATCCATCAGGGCGACGTGATCTTCTTCGGCGGAAAGGGCGACTCGGTGGAGGTCCTGCACACCCCCGGCCACACTCCGGGGTCGTGCAGCTTCTTCGTACCGAGCCAGAACCTTC
>JANNJB010000234.1:0-1545 GCA_031405615.1 Vicinamibacteria bacterium
ATCCGCGACGAGAGTGGACAGGGCCGAGCGCGGCCGCGCAAGGGGAGACGGCTCCGGCTCCGTCTGTTCACGGCGCCATCCATCGGCTCGCCTCCGCTCGGCCGCACCTGTGGCCTCGGCATCGTTGAGCACGTAGCCGAGAAAAAGCATGTCGGGTTCGTAGGTGAAAGCCTCCTCGCGAACAATCCGGGCCTCTTCCGCGGTGGCGATCCCCGGCCGGGCCAGAACCACGGCTTCCCAGGGTTCGCCGCGATCGGTGGTGAGACCGCGGGCCACCCGGCTCGCGTAGGTGTCGTCAAACAGGACTCCGGCGCCGTAGGTGAAGGAGTCGCCCACGAACACCGCCCGGTGGACGCCGGGCGGCTTTTTCTTCGGGTGCTCGACGTCGCGATAGCCGGCCGAGTTCTCCGGCCGGAATGAGGCGCCGCCGCGAACCACGGGATACCCGTTTCGGTGCAGGGGCCTCGGCATCGCGACACGGACGATGCCCTCCAGGCAGGCGAGGCCGAGCGCGATGCCAAAAAGAAGCAGGGCCGCTTCGGCGGCGCGCCTTCGTCTCACCCCCATAAAACGCCTCGACGCTAGCACAAACGATTCCGGCGCATCTTCGCTAAGCTTCGCCCCTCTCTTCTCGCCACTGGGGCGTCGCCAAGCGGTAAGGCTCGGGACTTTGAATCCCGCATCCGAAGGTTCGAATCCTTCCGCCCCAGCCAAAGAGAAAAGAGGACGAAGAAGCAGGCAGTTTCCCCAAAGGGCGAAGATTTCAGGAAGAGACTAAGGTGCCAATGGTTCGACCTCCTCACGACATGAAGATCTTCACCGGGAGCGCCAACAGGTCCCTGGGTGAATCGATATCCCGCTACCTCAAGGTGCCTCTCGGCAAGACGCATCTTTCAAGGTTCCTTGACGGCGAAGTCTGGTTCCAGATCGAGGAGAACGTGCGCGGCAAGGACGTCTTCGTCCTGCAGTCGACGTCCACTCCGGTCAATGAGCACCTGATGGAGTTGCTCATCATGATCGATGCATTCCGGCGGGCGAGTGCGGCCCGAATCACCGCGGTGATTCCCTACTACGGGTACGCGCGGCAGGACCGAAAAGACCGTCCCCGGGTGCCCATTTCGGCGAAGCTCGTGGCGAACCTCATCTCCACCGCGGGCTGCAACCGGGTCCTCACCATGGACCTTCACGCCTCCCAGATCCAGGGCTTCTTCGACGTGCCCGTCGACCACCTCTTCGCCGCCCCCGTGATCATCGACCACGTGGCGCAGATGGGCCTCGAGGATTTGTGCGTGGTCTCGCCCGATGCCGGCGGTGTCGAACGCGCCCGCGCCTACGCCAAGCGGCTCGGCGCCACCCTCGCCATCGTCGACAAGCGGCGGGAAACCGCGAACGTCGCCGAGGTGCACAACGTCATCGGCGACGTCTCGGGCAAAACCGTCCTCATCGTGGACGACCTCGTCGACACCGCCGGGACGCTGTGCAAGGTCGCCGAGGCGCTGGAGAATGCCGGGGCCGGGAAGATCCTCGCCTCCGCCTCCCACGCGG
>JANNJB010000235.1:0-6724 GCA_031405615.1 Vicinamibacteria bacterium
CCACGGTTCATGTCTCCTCGCAACGGCTCGGCGAAGGCCAGGGCGGCGTAGCCGACCACGCGCGAGCGGTCACAGGCGGTGTCGCCCGAGTTGCGCAGGTCGAGCCAATGGGAATCGACGCAACGATGAATCCGAAGGCCGCCGCGAGTGGGCTTTCCAACCCCTGGATGGCGATCGAGGATCCTCGCCACACAATCGAACTCACTCAAGAACGCCTGGGCCAGCGCGTTGCCGGCCTGTGACTGATAGAAGGACGCTGCCGACGCCAGTTCCTTCTCCGCTTCAGGATGAAGCGAATGGCTCACTTAAAACGGGCTCGAAGTCGCGACAGGGCCTGGTCTCCGGGATCGGAACCACCGAGCCGCTGGTGAGTTCGGCCTCTCTCTTCTCGGCCTCGAAAACCCAGGCCTCCTCGATTTCCGGATCCACGTCCAAGCTTGCAATCAGGCGCTCCAGCAGTCGAGACCTTTCCGCGGTCGGGAGGTTGAGGACTTCAGCTTCGAGTACTTCGATATGGGTAGGCATGAGCAGCTCCAGACCGGGCATTGGAGTTGCCCCGCGAAAGCTTGCCACACATGTCGCGCTGCCGCGCAAGAGAGGCAAACGTGGAGTGCGGCATGGGTCGCCGGCTGGCGACACGATCCCGTCCATCAACGAGCGGCGAAGGCGATCCCGGGAGCAACCTCGCCGCAGCAAGTCCATGGCGCTCGCGCGTCTGCGCGCAGCCTCCCCTCGGGGGACCCCGCCTTTGCCCCCGACCGCGGAGAACGTCGAGCCCGAGAAAAGGGTGCGCAAGAGCGGATATCGCCCCTGGGCGGAACTTCTCGAACGTACCTTTGCGGTAGACGTCCCCCGAGGGGAGGCTTCGCGCTGCTCGTCTGCCCCAGTCGCCAGGGGCGGATGAGGCTGCTCGCCGTGGTGAAGAACCCCGTGAGCATCGCCCGCTATCTGGCTGAGGCGGGCGAGCTGACCGAGGTGCCGAGCCGCGCGCCTGGTCGCGGCCCACCCTACTGGAAGAGAGTCATGGGCGGGCGGATCTATGCTCATCCACATGAGACAAGCCACCGCCCTCTTCCTGCTGCTCCTCGCGTCCGGGTCCGTTCAGGCCCAGCAGCGCCCCATGACCCACGAAGACGTCTGGCTCCTCCATCGGATCGGGGCCCCGGCGCTCAGCCCCGACGGGAAACTCGCGGTCTTCTCGGTGACCGAACCCTCTTACGACAGCGCCCAGAACGTGTCCGACCTGTGGATGGTGCCGACCGACGGCTCGGCTCCGGCGCGAAAACTCACCAGCACGCGGGGTGGTGAATCGGGCGCCACGTTCTCACCTGATGGAAAGACGATCGCTTTCAGCGCTCGGCGCGACGGCGATGAGGCCGAGCAGATCTACCTGCTCCCCCTCGGAGGCGGCGAGGCGCGGCGTCTGACCAGCATCGCGACCGGCGCGTCCTCGCCGAAGTTCCGCCCGGACGGCAAGGCCCTTCTCTTCCAGACCCAGTTCGCCGAGGGGGCGAAGAGTCTCGACGAGCAGAAGAAACTCTCCGATGAGCAGAAGGCGCGCAAGGACACCGCTCGCACGTATGACGCGTTCCCGGTCCGGTTCTGGAACGCCTGGCTCGAGAAGCGCGAGCCGGTGATCGGCTGGCAGGAAATCGAGGGCAAGACGCCCACCGTGATCAGCGTCGCCCCCCTTCGCGGAAGTTTCCCGGGAAGCACCACCGAAGAGCTGAGCCCGGCATGGACCCCGGATGGGAAGTCCATCGTCTTCCACGCCACCGCCAATCGGGAGCGCGGCATGTACGAGGGCACGGAGTTCGCGCTCTACCTCGTGGCCGCGGGCGGCGGTGCGCCAAAGCGCCTTACCCCCACGGGTGTGAGTTACACCTCGCCTTCCTTCAGCCCCGACGGCCAGGCTCTTTACGCGGCCGAATCCCGAACCTCGACGCCGAAGCAGCTCTACTTCGTCAATCGCCTGGCTCGGCTTACCGGCTCCGACTGGTCGCAGATCACCATCATCACCGCGGGATGGGATCGCTCGGTCGGCAACACCACGGTCAGCCCGGACAGCAAGACGCTTTACGTCGAAGCCGAGGACCTCGGCACCACGAAGATCTTCCGGTTCGCGGCCACGGGAGGCGCCCCCGAGGTGGTCCACGCCCCCGCCACGGGCGCTCTCACCGACCTCCAGGCGGAAGGCGGCGTCATGGTCGGCAAATACGCGGCTTCCACCGACCCCGGACAAATCGTGAGGTTCGATCCCCAGACGAAGAGCTACAACGCCCTCACCTCATTCAATAAGGAACGTCTCGCCCAGCTTCGCCTGCCGAACCCGGAGCACTTCTGGTTCACCGCGAAGAACGGCAAGAAGATCCACTCGATCATCGTGCCGCCGCCGGTGGTCGAGCCCGGGAAGAAGTACCCGATCATCGCGTTCCCCCACGGCGGGCCGAACTCGATGTCAGCCGATTCGTTCTCGACCCGCTGGAACTCTCACCTCCTGACCGCGCCCGGCTACTACCTCATCATGACCAACTACACGGGCTCCACCGGGTTCGGCGAGAAATTCGCGGACGACATCGAGCGCGACGTCCTGCGCGGACCGGCGATCGAGACGCTCGAAGCCATCAGCGAGGCGGCGAAGCAGTACCCGCAGATGGACCTCACCCGCCAGTGCGCGGCCGGCGGGTCGTACGGCGGATATCTGATGAACTGGTACAACGGGACCACCAACCAGTTCAAGTGCCTCGTCAACCACGCGGGGGCGGTGAACAACGAATCGCAGTACGGATTGAACGACGGCGGCATCGACCGCGAGTGGCGCATGGGCGCGCCCATCTGGGAGACCGGAAAGGGTCAGTGGTTCGATCAGTCCCCCATCCGCTACGCGAAGAACTGGAAAACGCCGATGCTCGTCACTCAGGGTGAGCTCGACTTCCGGGTTCCGGTGAGCGAGGCCATGACCACGTTCAAGCTCCTTCAGCGCCTGAAGGTGCCCGCGCGTTTCGTGATCTTCCCGGACGAGGGCCATTGGATCCTCAAGGGACCGAACAGCCGGAAGCACATGGAAGAGGTCATGGGCTGGTTCGCGAAGTACCTCGGCGACGCCCGATGAATCGCCGCATGGCCGAGCTCCTCACCGTCGTCGCAATCGGCGCGCTCACCTTCCTTTCACCCGCGGTCGTCCTCGCCCAGAGCCCTGCCGGCGCGGCCGAGCGCTTCAAGGCCCTTTACACGCGGGAATGGAACTGGCGCCAGGCCCAGTATTCGGGCCTCGACGAGGACGCCGACCGCACGGCCGCGGTGCGGGACCGGTTTCCCATGGTCGACGCGGCGACCCAGGGCGGGCGCCTTCGTTACTGGACGAACACCCTCAAGGAACTGAGTGCTGTCCCCGCGGCCGAGCTGTCGCCCGAGGACCAGTTGAACTACGCGATCTACCGGGCCCAGGTCGAGGCCCTGGAGGCGAGCGCCCGCTTCCGCGACTACGAGAAGCCGTTCAACTCCGACTCGTCCTTCTGGGCCGAAGTCACGGGCGCGGCCCAGCGCCCGCTGCGAAACCTCGGGGACTACCGCGCCTACCTGCGCCTGCTCGCCGATGTTCCCCGCTACTTCTCCGAGCAGACCGTCAACATGAAGGCGGGCCTCGCCCGAGGCTTCTCCGTGCCGCGTGTGACACTCGCGGGGCGGGACGCCTCGATCGCCAACGTAGCCGACGCGCGCGCGAGCCGGAGAAGAACCCCTTCTTCGCCCCCTTCGAGAAGATGCCGGCCAAGTTCACGGACGCCGAGAAGGCCGAACTGAAGGCGGAGGGAGTCAAGGTCATCAAGGACGCGGTGATCCCCGCCTACACCGGCCTCCTGACCTTCATGCGCGAGGAGTACATGAAGAAGGCCCGCAAGGAACTGGACGCCGAGTCCTATCCGGAGGGCAAGGCGTACTACCAGTCGAAGATCCGCGAGTTCACCACCCTCGAACTCACCCCCGACGCCATCCACCAGATCGGGCTCGCCGAGGTCGCGAAGATCCACGACCAGATGGTCGAGACCATCAAGAGGACGGACTTCAAGGGGGACTTCCCGGCCTTCCTGAAGTTCCTCCGCACCGATCCCCAGTTCTATGCGAAGACCAAGGAAGAGCTGTTGATGCGCGCGGCCTGGATCTCGAAACGCGTCGATGGGAAGCTCTCGGAGCAGTTCGGCTGGCTGCCGCGCTCCCGCTTCACCATCATCCCCGTGCCCGACGACATAGCGCCCTTCTACACCTCGGGCCGCGGCGGCCCCGGCGTCTACCTGGTCAACACCTACAACCTGCAAGCACGTCCGCTCTACAACCTGCCCGCGCTCACCCTTCATGAATCGACACCGGGGCACGCCATGCAGATGTCGCTCGCGGCCGAGCACAAGGAGCAGCCCGAGTTCCGCCAGCGCGTCTATATCTCGGCCTACGGCGAGGGCTGGGCCCTCTACACCGAGAAGCTGGGGGTGCCCATGGGAATCTACGAGACCCCCTACGAGCACTTCGGCATGCTCACCTATCAGATGTGGCGGGCCGCGCGCCTCGTGGTCGACACCGGCATCCACTCCCTGGGCTGGACTCGTGACCGGGCCCTCGCCTTCCTGCGCGACAACACGGCGCTCGCCGAGCATGAGATCACCACCGAAATCGACCGTTACATCGCGTGGCCGGGCCAGGCGCTCTCCTACTACCTCGGGCAGATGCAGATCGAGAAGTCGCGGGCCCAGGCGGAGGCCGCCCTCGGGGCGAAGTTCGATGTGCGCGCCTTCCACGACACCGTGCTCTCCCTGGGCTCGGTAACCCTGCCTCAGCTCGAGGCTCGAATCAATCAGTTCATCGCCCTTGGCGGCAAGCCTCCGACGCACGCGATTCCCTAGTCTCCGCGAGGCCGTTCCTGGAGCACGGCCCGTGTCTGCCATCGGCGCGGGCGGGATGGGCGAGGTGTTTCGGCGTTCGCGGAGCAGGCGCGCGGGAAGGAGTGCTGCGGCTCCCAGTGCATATTGCGGTAGCCTAGCGTCTGCATCTGGAGGCAGATCATGCGCACCACCCTCGAAATCGACGACGCCGCCCTCCGCGGGGCCATGGGGGTTTCGCGGGGAAAGACCAAGACCGCGGTCATCAACGAGGCCCTCCGGGACTTCGCTCGACGGCGTTCCCTGCGCCGTCTGCTCTCGTTCGAGGGATCCTTGCGTTGGGAAGGCGACATCGACCGCCTTCGCAAACGAGCGCCGAGGCCGCGATGAAGGTCCTGGTCGACACCTCGGCCTGGGTCGACTTTCTGAATGGCTACCCGTCCAAGGAGCGGGCTGCCCTGGCTTCTCTGATTGCCTCGGACGACGAGATCTGCACCTGCGGCGTCATCGTCGCGGAGGTGTTCCAGGGCCTGAAACAGGACAGGGGCCGGAGGCAGCTGGAGGGACTCTTCCGAAAGCTGGTTTTCCTGGAGACTGAGAGCATCGCTCCCTACCTCCGGGCAGCCGCGATCTATCGCACCTTGCGAAGCCGGGGTCACACGGTTCGCTCGACCATCGACTGTCTGATTGCAGTGCTCGCCGACGAAGGTGGCTGTTACGTCCTGGCGCGTGATCGGGACCTGACCGCGATCCTTGGCAGTGGACTTCTCAAGGCCCGGCTCCTTGTTCTCCCGGAACCGATGTGAACGCCGGGCAGCGACTGGGGGCCTACGAAATCACCGCGGCCATCGGTTACCCATCGCGCGGCAGATCGCGGAGGCGCTTGAAGCCGCGCACCAGGCGTGGCTGCTGGCTCAGACTCCGAAGCGCCTGACGGACTGCGTGACGGCCCAGAGGATCAGTTAGACGCCGCCGACCATCTTCTGCGAGGCGGAACGAACGAGCGCGTTCCCCATGACCGTGTGCCCTTCCATGTGCAGTCTACGTGGGACTGCCGGAGGCTATTTCAACGTACACTCAACGCGTGATCTACGCGCTCGTTCTGGCCGCGGCGGTTTCGGTCGGCGACGTCCCCAAGCCACTCCCGCGCGGCTGGGTGACGGACATGGCGAACGTGATCTCCCCCGCGTCGGAAGCGCAGATCAACGCGCGGCTCTTCGACCTGCGCAACGCGACCGGCCACGAGGTCGCGGTCGTCACGGTCACCGACGTCAACGCGGCGTCGCCGAAGGCGTTCGCGACGGCGCTCTTCAATCACTGGGGCATCGGCAGCAAGGAGCGCAACGACGGACTCCTCGTGCTGCTCGTCGTCGGCCAGCGCCGCCTCGAGATGGAGACGGGCATCGGCATGGAGTCGCGGCTGCCGGACGACTGGATCGTCGGCATGCAGCAGAGGGTGATGGTGCCGAAATTCAAGTCGGGCGATTACGGCGGCGGCATCGAGGCGGGACTGCTCGAAGTCGACAAGAAGCTGCGCGGCGGCGCGGTCGCGCTCGCCGCGACGCCGATGCTCCCGGCGATCGATCCCGCGACGGGCAAGCCGTATCCAACGCCGACGCCGCTCTCGCCGTACGACAGCCACCTCGTGCGCGACCCCGTGACTGGCAACCTCGTCCCGAAGGGCGGCGCACCCGTGAATCGGGCGGCGGTCGGCTCGCATCCGCCGCCGCCTTCGAACGGCGGCGTGTTCGGTTTCATCGCGGGCATGGCCGCAGTGGTGACGGGCGGCGCGGGATCGATGCTCGGCCTCTTCTTCATCGGGAAGGCGATGAAGAAGTGCCCCAAGTGCAAGTCGG
>JANNJB010000236.1:0-3677 GCA_031405615.1 Vicinamibacteria bacterium
CTGGTCCGAGATGCCTACCGCCACGTGAGCGCCCTTGACCAGGGGATGCGTGGACCGCGATATCGACCACTTCCAGCTCGCCTCGACTTCGGCGCGAACGCCGAGGGGATTTGCCTGCAGGCCGAGCCCGCCGCGCAGTTCGCGCTCCGCGGCGCTGGTCGGCACGGCCGGGCCTCCGAGAAAGAGCAGCGCGAGGACCGCCGCCTTGAGGATCAGGACCGTCGATTCAGTGCGTTTCATGGGAGCCTCCGGATTCACGCGAGGAGCGTAGGGCGCGGGGCCGGGGGCGGTTCGACCCGCCTGTGCCGCTTCGCCGGGCGTCACACAAGGGACAAAAGGCTGAAGCGGGCCGATCTGGTCGATCGTCTACACTCCAAGAGAGCAAAGACGCGCCGCCACCTTCCGCGGAAAGAGCGTCGACAAGCAGGGCCCACGAGAGGGCGAAAATGGAGAGTGCGAATGAGGCGGATGTTTGGGGCGTTGATCCTGGCGATGTTCTGTTCCGGAATGGCCTTTGCCCAGGACGAGACGGCGGGGCTCGAGAATTCGGTGGTAAAGGTCTTCTCGTCGATGCGGTTTCCCGACCCCTACAAACCCTGGACCAAGCAGGCGCCGAGCGAAGCCACGGGAAGCGGTGTGGTGATCTCCGGCAACCGGATCCTCACCAACGCCCATGTGGTGATGTTCGCGAGCGAGGTGCAGATCCGGGCCAATCAGTCGGGGAACAAGATCACCGCCCGGGTCGAAGCCCTCGCCCGGGACATGGATCTCGCCATCCTCAGGCTCGACGACGAGAGCTTCTTCAAGGACCATCCGCCCCTCGGCTGCGCGAGCACCCTGCCGGAGATCAAGGATGCGGTCATGGCGTTTGGGTATCCGGTGGGTGGCGACTCCCTTTCCGTGACCAAGGGCATCGTCTCCCGCATCGACTTCGCCCCCTACGGGTACGATCCCGCAGCAACCGGCGCCGCCGGTCTGCGCATCCAGGTCGACGCCGCGATCAACCCGGGCAACAGCGGAGGGCCCGCCGTGGTGGGCAGCAAGATGATCGGTCTCGCCTTCGCCTCGCTCGGCGGCGCCCAGAACATCAGCTACATCATCCCCTGCACGGAGATCGAGCCGTACCTCAAGGACATCGCGGACGGCCGCTACGACGGCAAGCCGGTGATGAGCGACCGCCTGCAGACCCTCGAAAACGGGGCCCTGCGTTCCTTTCTCAAGCTGCCAAAGGACACCCAGGGCATCGTGGTGGACGAGGCCGTGGAACGCGCGGGCGGGGTCTCGCTCAAGAAATGGGACGTGATCAGCAAGATCGGCGACGCCCCGGTGGACGACCAGGGCATGGTTAGGCTCGGGGCCAACAGCCGGGTCGGTTTCCAGTACCTTGTCCAGAGCCTCACCCGCGGCGGCAAGGTCCCCCTCACGATCGTGCGCGATTCGAAAGTGATGCCGATCGAACTTCCCGTCGAGCCCGCGCAACCGGGCCTCATCCCAAGCCTCGACGGCAACTACCCTTCGTACTTCGTCTACGGGCCGCTCGTGCTCTCGGGCGCCACCATGGAGTATGTGGGGGGCTTCATGCGCAATCAGGGCATGAACAACATGGTGGGGGCGCTCACCAGTTCGCTTCTCCGGCGGATGCTCGATCGAAAGGCGTTCCCGGCCGAAGAACTCGTGGTGGTGGCGGCACCCTTCTTCCCCCACCGCGTGGCTCAAGGGTATTCGAATCCCATGGGTCTGGTCGTCCACAAGATCAGCGGGGTCAGGGTGAAGAACCTGGCCCATGCCGTCGAGTTGCTTCGGGATCACACCGGGGAGTTCGTCACGGTTGAGTTCGAGGGCCTCTTCCGTGAGACTCTGGTCTTCGCCCACAAGGAAGTTCTGGCCGCGACCGAGGCGATCCTCACCGACAACGGTGTGCGAAGCCAGGGCTCGCCCGACACCCTCGCGGTCTGGAACAGCCGGTCCACGCGATAGAAGCGAAGAGACAGTCCAGGAACTTCAAACTCCATGCGAAAAAGACTCCGGAAGAAACAGGGCGAAGGCGAGTTCGCGGGCTTCGCTTTCGGCGTCTCCTACGTCCTCGACGATGTCTCGACCCGCCGCGCCAATGAGTTCCTCGACCGGTTTGTCGAGGCGATCGAGATCCACGGCCTCGAATGTCGCGATGGACGCCGGGAGTGGGACTTCCGGGTGGTGCGGACCGACGACCTGAAGCCCTCGGCCGAGCAACGCGAGGCGGTGCTCGCCTGGCTCAAGGGCCGTAAGGAACTGGCGCGGTTCGCAGTCGAAGAACTGGAACCGGACTAGACGAGCTCGCGATAGATCTCATCGGCAGCGAGGGTCAGTCCTCGACTCAGTCGAGGCGGGCGGATCTTAGAAAGGTCTGCACGTCATCTCGTCCGTTCTCGTCGAACTCGAGGAACTCGATGCCGAAACCCGTGGGTCGCGCGTCGCGGGCCACACGGCCGCGGCCGATGACCGTGGTTCCGAGGGGAAGAGGCAGCCGGAACTTGAATTCGTCACCCACGTGGAGAGCATGGTCGGTGGCGAGGAGCATCCCGCCGGGGCTCAGGTTCAAGATCGCCGCCGGATATCCGAGTTCGGCCGGCAACTTGATGTGAACCTCCATCCGCGCCTGCTGTCGCACGGGCACGGTGAGCAGCTTCGAGAAGCGGTCGTCCCAGCCGGAGTCTGGCGGTATCCGGAAGAAGCCGTTCGCTCCGGCCGTGATCAGGTCCTGATCGCCATGCCGCATCGGGCCGCGGCTCAAGACCGCGATCGAACGGTCGCGGGTGCCTGGTTCCTTGCGGAGGCGTCGGATGAAACCGGCGGCGTCCGGCAGATCGCGGTCCACGAAGATCACCTGCACGCCCAGACTCGAACCGACCAGGCGCGCGTCGGCGAACTTCTCGACCCGGTAGACCTCAATGCCCTGCCGACCCACGAGGGTCTCCGCGAGTTCGGGTCGGAGGTCGCGCTGGGAGCAGATCAGCACCCGAAGCATCATTTTGCTGCCCTGATAGTTCTTCATGGTG
Organism: Vicinamibacteria bacterium; assembly: GCA_031405615.1. Lineage (GTDB taxonomy): Bacteria > Acidobacteriota > Vicinamibacteria > Fen-336 > JAGNNV01 > JAGNNV01. The sequence goes on from JANNJB010000236.1 coordinate 3,039, forward strand.
GCTCTTTCCAGGGGTCCCGTGGTTCTTCCAAAGACTCGTCCGCAGCACGATAGGCGGCAGCGCCGGACCAGCGGCGTCTTGGATATCACAAGTCCGCGGGTTGGTGAGATCCATCACGCCAGAAGGGGCGTTCCCGGCGAGCGCCGGTGGGGCGATAGCCTTGCCCCTGGATGTGGATTCCAAAAACTGCCGTACTCCTCTCGGCCCTTCTCGCCGCGGCCTGCGGGCTGACCGAGCCCTCCGGTCCTCACGGCGAGGAAAGAGCTCGACTCGCCGACGCGCGCCGGCAATGGCGCGCCCAGGGACTCGCCGACTACACCTACGTCTTCAGTCGCAGTTGCTTCTGCGTCTTCGAATACCGTGAACCGGTCACGGTCACCGTGCGGCGCGGAAACATCGTCTCCGTGGTGACCGTCGCGAGCGGCTCTCCGCGCGAACACTCGACCTATCAGACGATCGAGGGGCTCTTCGACGACATCCAGCAGGCGATCGACGAGGAGGCCGCGACGATCCGCGCCGACTACGACCCCTTACGGGGTGCCAAACTTCAATTGGAAATAGAACATTAGTAAATATGGCAAATGGGGAAAATGTTAAATTATAGATTGCCCCGCCACCTTGATTTATTTTTTTAAAATA
>JANNJB010000237.1:0-1910 GCA_031405615.1 Vicinamibacteria bacterium
CCGCGTCACCGCCTACGACCAGGTGGTGCTTGCCTGCCACGCCGACCAGGCGAAGCGACTCCTGGCCTCGCCAAGTGAATCCGAGGCCGACACCCTCGCCGCCTTCACGTATTCGGAGAATCGGACCTTCCTGCACGCCGATCGAGCGGTGCTGCCCGACCGGCGGGCGGCCTGGGCATCGTGGAACTGCGATGTCGCGGACTGCCACGACGATCAAGCACCGGTGTCGCTCACCTACCACCTCAACCGGCTTCAGGCCCTCGAGAGCACGAGCCAGTACTGCGTGACCCTGAACCCCGCGTCGGATCCAGGCGCCTCGGTTTTCGCGGAGATGCTGTACACCCATCCGGTCCTCGACCGCGCCGCCATCCGCGCACAGTCGCGCCTGCGCGCGCTTTCCGGCGTCGACCGCATCCATTTCGCGGGCGCCCATATGTACAACGGGTTCCACGAAGATGGTCTCCGTTCCGCGGTCGATGTGGCGCGCGCTCTGGGGGTCGACTTTTGAACTCGGCGCTCTACGTTGGCCATGTCACTCACCAGAGGCTTTCGAGGCTTCGGCATGCGTTCCGATACCCGATTTTCATGCCGCTCCTGGACCTCGCCGAGATCCCGGCCCTCGATCGCACGCTCCGTCTCTTCGCTTACAACCGCGCGGGTGTCGTTTCCTACCACGATGCGGATCATCTGAAGGACTATCCGGGCGACACCCGTGAACGGCTTTCGGCCTTCTTCGCCTCCAGGGGAGAACAACTGCCGGCCGGACGGGTCCTCCTGCTCACCCACGCCAGGATTCTCGGTTACACCTTTAACCCCGTCAGCTTCTTCTATTGCTTCGATCCCGCTGGCGCGCTCCAGTTCGTGGTGGCGGAGGTCAACAACACGTTCGGCGACACCCACCCCTACCTCCTGCGCGGGGACGGCGGCGTGCCCCTCATGAGCAAGAAGGTCCTTCATGTTTCACCCTTCTTCGACATGGCGGGGGCCTACTCCTGGCGACTGCCCCCTCCGGCGCAGACCCTCGAAGCGCGGTGCGACCTCCATCAAGGCGGACAGCTCTCGCTCGCATCACGACTCTCCATGACCCGTCGACCACTCACCGATCGAACCCTCGCCCGAGTCCTTCTGACCCTGCCCTTCATGACGGTTCGCGTGATGTTCGGCATTCACTGGCAGGCCTTGAAGTTGTGGTTCAAGGGAGCGCGGTTTCACCGGGCCCCGAAATACGACCCATCCCGCGCCGCCGAGGAGCCTGCCTAGTCAGAGCAAGAAACATGATCACCAGAATTCTCAAGCAGCACACCCTCAAGGCCCTCGAAGGTTTCGGGGGTGGTCCATTGGATCTGCGTCTCCCGGACGGCTCGGTGCGCACCTTCGGTCGCGGCGAGACGCGCCGCACCGTCACCGTCCACGACGACGCCTTCTTCCGGAAGTTCGCATTTGGGGGCGACATGGGCCTGGGCGAGTCCTACATGGACGGCGACTGGTCGGCCGACGACCTGCCTGGCCTGCTCTCGACCGCCCTTCTGGCGCGGGACACGCTTCCTCTCGACACCCCGCTCTCGTTGTTGCTCAACACCGGCAAGGACGCGTGGCACTGGACGCGCAGGAACACGCGCCTCGGGGCGAAGCGGAAGCCGGGACCCGAACGTGGACAAGGCGGAGCCGATCGATACCGACGACATCGACGCTCCCGAGCGCGCTCACGTTCGCCGCCATCGCATCGCGAACATCGCGAAGACTCTCCCGGGCGGCGAAACGATCGAGGGCATCGACGACCACACGTGCGCCGGATGTCATCAGGGGTCGAACCGCACCGTGATGCAGTACTGGGGCATCCGCCTCGACCAGAACGCCGACCTGGTCAACAACCGTCAGTACCCGGCCAACCCGGTGACGCGACAGACGAC
>JANNJB010000238.1:0-2218 GCA_031405615.1 Vicinamibacteria bacterium
GAAGTGCTGCTCACCCACGACGGCGCGTCGCTCGCGACCCGCAACGGAGCGCTCATTGAGTCGCTCCTCAAGGAAGATCGGCTGATCATCGCGGGTCAGGCCTCGAGCCACTGCGTGAAGAGTTCGATCGACGATCTCCTCGACGGCATTCTCGAGAAGGACGCGACGCTCGCCGGGCGCGTTTATGTCCTCGAGGACGCGATGTCCGCGGTGGCGGTTCCGAATCCCGATTCTCCGGGCGCTTTTTTCGCGGACTTCACGCAGGATGCGCAGAACGCCCTGGGCCGCTTCGCCGCCGCCGGCATGCATGTCGTGCGCACCACGACGCCGGTTTCCGACTGGCCGGGCTTTAATGACTGACCTGCCGTGAGGCGGGTCTACCTCGACCACGCGGCCACGACGCCCCTCGACTCCGGGGTGCTGGAGGCAATGATGCCGTACCTGACGGGCGAGTTCGGCAATCCGTCGTCGGTGCATGGCTTCGGACAGCGGGCGCGAGGGGCGATCGACGAGGCACGGGCGCGGGTGGCCGCCCTCATCGGGGCGAGAGACAGCGAGATCGTCTTCACGGGCAGCGGCACTGAGGCCGACAACCTGGCGATCGGCGGCGTCTTGCGGGGGGCGATGCTCGAACCGGACGCCGAGCGCACCGACCTTGTCACCAGTTCGATCGAGCACCACGCGGTCCTCAACAGCGCGAAGGGTCTCGACCGGGCGCGGCATCGTGTCACCTTCGCGCGAGTCGACGAACTGGGTCGGCTTGATCTCAAGGACCTCGCCGCCGCGGTCAGCGAAAACACCGCGCTGGTTTCGGTGATGTTCGCGAACAACGAGACCGGAGTTCTTCAGCCGATCGACGAGGTCATCCGCATCGCGCGGGCGAAAGGCGCCTACGTCCACACGGACGCGGTGCAGGCGGTCGGCAAGGTCCCGATCGACACGCGGCGCCTGGACGTGGATCTGCTGACTCTCTCCGCCCACAAGATCCACGGCCCGAAAGGAGTGGGCGCGCTCTTCGTCCGAGGCGGAACGAAAATGAACGCGATCATCCGCGGCGGATCGCAGGAGAGAAATCGCCGCGCCGGCACCGAGAATGTCGCGGGCATCGTGGGCATGGGAAAGGCGGCGGAGATCGCTTTGAGCCGCCTTGCTGGGGACGCGGACCGGATCGCCCGACTGCGCGATCAGCTAGAAACGAAGCTCGTCGCCACTGGGCGCGGGGCGGTAGTGGTGAACGGCGCAGGACCGCGCATCTGCGCGACCACCAACGTGTCCTTCGAAGGAGTGTCGGGAGAAGACCTGCTCATCGCCCTCGACCTCGCGGGGATCGCGGTCTCAACCGGCGCCGCCTGCGCGGCAGGTTCGCCGGAACCGTCGCACGTACTGAAGGCAATGAACTTCCCGCGCGAACGCGTCAACTCCGCGATCCGCTTCTCGCTCGGCCGCGACACGACGGAAGAAGAGATCGAACGGACCGTCGACGCCGTGACCACGGCGGTAGAGCAGCTGAGGAGAGGCGGAGGGGGACCCAGCACCCGGAGACCCGAAGCCGGTGTTTGACCTCTCGTCACCCCGGCGCAGGCCCCCGCTTTCGCGGGGGTGACGTGGGTGCCCAATAGGCTGAGAACTGAGCGGGTTCGCTGCGTCGTTGACGCTGCCACGCGCGACGACCTAATATGCTGACACCACTTCGCCCAGAGCGGGCGTAGCTCAGTTGGTAGAGTACGAGCTTCCCAAGCTCGGTGTCGCGGGTTCGAACCCCGTCGCCCGCTCCAGTTCCCTACTTGGGAATCAGAACGGTGTCCACCACATGGATGATGCCGTTGCTGGCGGGCACGTCGGCTTTGATCACGTTGGCCGAATCCACCTTCAGGCTGGTCTTGCTCGCTTCGATCTTGATCCTTCCTCCGTGGACCGTGCTCAGGTCCTTGAGCTGACGCAGGTCGGAGGAGTTCGCGTTGCCGGCGAACACGTGGTAGCTCAAGACGGCGGTCAGTTTGGCTTTGTCCTTGAGGAGGGCATCGAGGTCCGCCTTCGGGATTTTCGCGAAGGCATCGTCGGTCGGCGCGAAGACCGTGAACGGGCCCGGGCCCTTAAGGGTCTGGACCAGGCCTGCGGCCTGGAGGGCCGCGGCGAGGCTCTTGAATGTTCCCGCGGCGGCCGCGGTATCCACGATGTCCTTGCTCTGGGCGGCGGCGGGAATCGCGGAGGCCAGCAA
>JANNJB010000239.1:0-3163 GCA_031405615.1 Vicinamibacteria bacterium
TCGACAACGTGTCGGCCCAGGCCAAGGCGCGGCAGGAAGTGCAGGCCCTGCTGAGCCGCATGGCGGCAGCCGAGAAGGCGGGCGATGCCCTGGCCCTCGCGCAGTGCTACGACAAGGACGGGATGCTCCTGCCCTCCTCGGGCGAACCCGTGAAGGGGCGCGACGAAATCGCGAAGCGTTACCAGGCCATCTTCGCGGGCAAGACACCCCGCCTTCCCCTCGAGTCCGAAGAACTCTGGGTGCTCGACGACGTGGCGGTGAGCCGGGGTGTCACCCGCGCGCCGTCCACCAGAAAGAATGTGAAGGGCGCGATTCGCAACCGCTACGTGATGACGCTCAAGCGCAGCGGCGATTCGTGGGAGGTCGACACCCTGGTCTGGAACCCCATGGTGGCCGCGGGTAAGCGCGACGAGTAGCTGAAGCGTCCGCCTGAAGGCGGCCGGCTAGCGCAGGCCGAATTCACTTCGGCCGGAGCGCGGGGGTTTGGGGGGCTGAGCACTTTGCGGCCCCCCAACTCAGAGATGGGCCTAACGGATTTCGAAGCCGTAAGGCAGGCGCGCCCACACCGTGGTGGACTGGCCCACCAGGCGCTCGCGCAGACGGGCGGCGAGGGCCTCGGGGCTGAGCCCGATCTTTGCGGTCATTCCCTCCCACGCATCCGCCTCTTCGAACAACCGGTCGAAAGGGCTCTTGGGGGCGGGGAAAACCACCACCGCGACATCCTGCCCGGCGGCAATCTTCGCCTTCTCCTTCGCGATGGCGAGGGCCTTGTCGAACCCGCCAAGCTCGTCGACCAGACCGACCTCTTTGGCCTGCAGGCCGGTCCAGACCCGTCCCTGAGCAACCTCGTGAACCGCGTCGACGTCCATGTCGCGGTTCTCGGCCACGAGGGCGAGGAAGCGGTCGTAGAAACGGGAGGCCAGACCCTCGACCTTGGCCATGTCCTCGGGAGTCCACCGTCGCGTTGCGCTCGCGAATGAACCGCCCTTGCCGAAATCCACGTAGTCGTTGGTGATGCCGAGCTTGTCGAACATCCCCTTGAGCACGAACTTGCCGAAGAACACGCCGATCGAGCCCGTGATGGTGCTGGGGTCGGCCACGATCGCGGTGGCGGGCGCCGAAACGTAGTACCCGCCCGAAGCGGCATAGTCGCCCATGCTCGCGATCACGGGCTTCCGGGCCGCGGTGTTTTCCACCTCACGCGCGATCACATCGGAAGCCGAACCCGAACCGCCCGGCGAGTTCACCCGCAGAATGACCGCCTTGATCGAATCGTCCTGCGCGGCCGCGCGCAGCGCTTCGGAGACGGTGTCGGAGCCGGCGACCGTGCCGGAGCCAAAACCCGCGTCCTGGCTCTCGCCGGAGAGAATCTCGCCGTCCACGAAGATGAGCGCCATCTTGGGCCGGGTATCGAAAGCGCCCCCCTTGTCGCGGAAGTCGCCCAGGAATCGCTGGGTGGAGCCGGCCTTCTCGAGGGCCTCGTCGGGGTAGTCCACCTTGTCCACCAGGCCCGCTTCCATCGCGGACGTGCCGTCGTAGGGGCCGGCGGAAACCAGAGCCTCGATCTCGGCCTCGGTCTTCTTGCGCGACTTCGCCACCGCGCCGATGTACTCGCGATAGAGCCCGCCGATGAGGGACTCCATCTGTTCGCGGTGAGCGGGAGTCATCGCCTTCTCGGTGTACTGGTTCGGCGCGCTCTTGTACTTGCCCATGTGGACGAACTGCGCCTCGACTCCGAGTTTGTCGAACGCGCCGCGGAGGAACATCACTTCGCCGGAGAGTCCGTGGATCTGAAGGATCGACTCGGGCAGGGCCACGATCTCGTCCGCGGCCGAGGCGATGTAGTACTCCATGTTGCCGCTGTCCTCGAGAAAGGCGGTGAGCTTCTTCCCCTTCGCGCGAACCCGGAGCAGGGCGTCGCGGACCTCGCCCGCGCGGGCCCAGCCGAGATCGGTGGCGCCTATGCGCACGAAGACGGTAGTGAGGTTCGGCTCGTTCGCGGCGCGATCAAGGGCGCGGATGATGGCGGGGAACGTGGGAGGCGGGTTGCCCGAGAACGAGAGCTGGAACGAGGGTGCTGGATTCTCCGCGAACGATCCGTCAAGCGTGACCGAGAGGACGTGCGACCGGGCGTCCGACTTCTTCGCGGTGGAGGAGATCCCCTGCTGCTGAACGAAGTAGGCGAGACCGCCGAGCACCACCGCGGTGAACGAGGCCACGAGGACAAGGCCCACGGCAATCCAAAAGAAACGTCTCCTGCGCGACATCGCCATCCGGTCCCCTCCCTCTCATCAAGCCCCTGTGACTATAGAGTCGCGAGGGCTTCCGCCTTTTGACGCGCATCCTGAGCGTAGGGACTCTGGGGGTGGCGGTTCATGAGGTCCGAATAGGCCCGCCGCGCCTCGAGGGTGTCGCCCGCGGCTTCAAGAGACTCCGCGAGGCCGAAGAGGAGCCGGTCCTTGGGCAGACCCGTGGTCTCGTCCGCGATCAGCGCCTTGTAGAACGCCGCCGCGTCCTTCGCCCGACCGTCTCGAAGCACGAGTTCGGCGATGCGCAGCCGCGCCATCGCAGGCTCGATCGAACCGGGGTCCTTGAGCGCGGCGATCGCCTTGAGCGCTTCCTCGGCCTCCTTCAACTGGCCAAGACCGGCGAGACACAGAGCCGAGTAGTACCGGGCGCGCCGGCCCGCGGCCATGGAGCCGTAGCTCTTCGCCACCTCGTCGAACATGGTCTTCGCCTTCTGGAGCTTGGCGTTCTCGGTGGCGAAGGTCTCCTGGCCCGGGGTCACGGGCGCAACCGTCCCGACGGGCGCGTGGTAGACCTCGGTGGCCCGCGCGAACGCGGACTCGGCGCTCGAGGCGCGCCACCGCTGGCCGTAGTAGAGGCCGAAAAGCACGATGAAGAGCGCGATCACGGCGAGCGCGGGCTTCACCACCTCCGAGCGCGTCATGAGGCCGCGAGCTTCCGTGAGCGCCTCGCCCAGCTCGTCACGATGAAGTTCTTTCCTGAGTTCCTTGTCCAAAACCAATCACCTTAAGAGTTCGAAGAAGTGGTGTGCCCGGAGGGACTTGAACCCCCAACCTTGAGCTTAGGATGCTCCTGCTCTATCCAGTTGAGCTACGGGCGCAGGTAAATGCGAAACCGGAGTTTACCCGCGGAGACC
>JANNJB010000240.1:0-1912 GCA_031405615.1 Vicinamibacteria bacterium
GGCGTCTTCGGCGTGTTCGTGTCCCTCGATCTCTTCGTCCTCTTCCTCTTCTACGAGATCGCGGTTTTGCCCATGTACCTGCTCATCGCGATCTGGGGGTCGAGTGGGGAAGTGCTGCCCCAGGGGGTTTTCGGCTGGGCGTTCAAGCGGACGGGTGTGGGCACCAAGGAATACGCGGCGATGAAGCTGACCCTTTATCTGCTTCTCGGATCCGCGTTCATCCTCGTCGGCATCCTCGCCCTCTACACCGCCGCAGGGTCCACCTCGTTCTCGTTGCTCGACCTGCAGCAGGTGAAGTTCGATCCCGCACTGCAGTCGTGGGTGTTCCTCTTCTTCTACGTCGGCTTCGGGGTCCTGGCCGGCATCTTCCCGCTGCACACCTGGTCGCCCGACGGCCACGCCTCGGCCCCCACCGCGGTTTCGATGCTGCACGCCGGCGTGTTGATGAAACTCGGGGCCTACGGCGTCTTGCGCCTCGGCTTCGGCCTCACCCCCGAAGGTGCTATGCAGTGGGCGTGGCTCGTGGGCGGCATCGCCTGCATCAACATCGTCTACGGCGCGCTCTCCGCGATGTCGCAGAAGGACCTCAAGTATGTCGTCGCGTACTCCTCGGTCTCGCACATGGGCATCGTCATGCTCGGCATGGCGACTTTAACCGAGCAGGGAATCAACGGTTCGGTCTTCCAGATGGTCGCGCACGGCATCATGACCGGCCTCTTCTTCGCTCTGGTCGGTCTCGTCTACGAGAAGGCGCACTCGCGCGAGATCTACAAGATGGGCGGCTTCGCCACGATGATGCCGGGCATCGCCACCGGTTTCGCGGTGGGCGGTTTCTCGTCGTTGGGGTTGCCGGCAACCGCCGGCTTCGTCGCCGAGTTCCTGACGTTTGTGGGCGCGTGGCAGTCGGCTCATTCGTGGTGGCTGTTCCCGGGAGTCATCGGCGCGTTCCTCACCGCGATCTACGTCTTGAGGGTGGTGAAGCAGATCTTCTTCGGCCCGAAGAGCGCCGATCCTCACTTCCAGAACCTGCCCGACGCGCAGGGCACCGAGTGGGTCGCCCTGGTCTTCCTGGTGACGATCCTCATCGTCTTCGGAGTCTTCCCGAAGATCATCGTCGACCCGATCGATAGCGCCACCTTGACCCTGCTCAACCACATGGGCGTCGACGTGCTGGGAGCGGCCCGATGAGCGCCCTCGGTCCCATGGCCCTCGAAGTCGGCCTCGGCGCCTTGATGTTTGTCGTCCTCCTCACCGGCATCTTCCGCCCCGCGACTCCCGACCGGCGCTCCGGCTGGATCGCGTTGATCGGTCTGCTCGCCCTGGTGGCGGCCTCGTTCATGACGACCCCGGGCGGCACGCTCTTCGGCGGCATCTTCGTGGTGGACGCGCTCGCTCTTTTCGCCAAGCGCCTGTTCCTCGTCTCCGCCGCGATCAGCGTCCTCGCGACCCTCGCCCTGCCGAGCGATCGTTTCGCCCGCCGGGGCGCCGAGTACCACTTCGCCCTGCTCTCATCCCTGCTCGGCATGCTCGTCCTCGCCTCCGCGCGCGACCTGATCCTGCTCTTCGTCGCTTTCGAGCTGATGTCGATCCCGCTCTACTTCCTCACCGGTTTCCAGAAGAAGGACGACACGGCGGGGGAGGGCGCGCTCAAGTTCTTCCTGGTGGGGTCGGTGTCCTCGGCCATCCTGCTCTACGGTTTCTCGTTCGTCTTCGGCGCCACCGGCACAACCGACATGGGCGCCATCGCCGCGGCCATGGCCTCGGGCGACGTCCTCGCGAAGCTCGGCCTGGTCCTCGCCCTCGCCGGCCTCGGCTTCAAGATCGCCGCGGTGCCGTTCCACATGTGGGTGCCCGATACCTACGAAGCCGCGACCACGCCGTTTGTGGCCTGGCTTTCGGTGGCTCCGAAAGC
>JANNJB010000241.1:0-2412 GCA_031405615.1 Vicinamibacteria bacterium
TCGGCCGGCGTCACAGGGACAACCGGCGGTGGTGGGGGCGCCGGGAGGCCGCAGGCGGCCGAAAGACACAGTATCAGGGTTCGATACCGGCCACGCATGATGCGGCAGAGTAGCACGAATCCCACAGGCCCGGACGAGCGCTAGAGTCGGAATCGATGGACTTCCGAATCGCCGACACCTTCACCGACAGTCTCGCCCGCCTCACCGGCGACGAGCGGAAGGCTGTGAAGACGACGGCGTTTGATTTGCAGATCAATCCGGCGAGTCCGGGGCTGAGCTTTCACAAGCTCGACAAGGCGAGGGACAGGAACTTCTGGTCGGTCCGCGTGGGCAGCGACATCCGGCTCATCGTTCATCGAACCGACGCCAGTCTGTTGCTCTGCTACGTCGATCACCACGACAAGGCCTACCAATGGGCCGAGCGGCGAAGGCTGGAGACGCATCCGAAGACCGGGGCGGCGCAACTTGTGGAGGTTCGCGAGACGGTTCAGGAAGTCATCGTTCCCGTCTACGTTCAGGAGGAGCGAAAGGCTCCGCCCAAGGCGGCGCTCTTCGGTGAGATCGCGGCCGAGCGGATGCTGGCTTACGGCGTACCGGTCTCGTGGCTCGATGACGTGCTCGCTGCCACCGAGGACAACGTTCTCGATGTCGCGGCGCACCTTCCCGCTGAGGCAGCCGAGGCCGTGCTGTGTCTGGCGGTCGGCGGCACGCCGGTTGTGCGCGCCGCTCCTCCTGTCGAGACGCCGGCTCCCGAGGTCGCCATCCAGGCGGAGGCGTTCGAGCATCCCGATGCGCAGCGACGGTTTCGCACGGTCACGAACCTCGAGGAGCTGGAGAGGGCTCTCGAGTACCCGTGGGAGAAGTGGACGGTGTTCCTCCACCCTGACCAGCGTGAGTTGGTGGGGCGCGACTTCGCGGGTCCCGCGCGCGTCTCTGGTTCGGCCGGCACGGGGAAGACCGTGGTCGCTCTGCATCGCGCCGTCTTTCTGGCCCGCGCCAACCCTGACGCGCGGGTTCTGCTCACCACGTTCTCCGACACTCTGGCGAACGCCCTGCGGACGCAGCTTCGGCGGCTGATCCACAACGAGCCGCGCCTGGCCGAGCGCCTTGAAGTTCATTCCATCAATGCCATCGGCCTCCGTCTCTTCAAGTCTCATTTCGGTACGCCGCAGATCGCGTCGCGCGAGGCGCTGGTCGCGGCGTTGAAGGCGGCGGCCGGGGAAGTCGAAGGGCACAAGTTCAGCCCTCACTTCCTGCTGACCGAGTGGGAGCAGGTCGTCGATGCGTGGCAGTTGGAGACGTGGGAGGCGTATCGCGACGTCCGGCGTCTGGGTCGGAAGACCCGGCTTCCCGAGGTGCAGCGCTCTGTCCTCTGGTCGATCTTCGAACGCGTGCGCGCCAGTCTCGCCGCGCAGAAACTCATCACCGTGCCCGGCATGTTCGGAAAGCTGGCGACGGTGGTTGCCGGCGGCAAGAACCCGCCGTTTCACTTCGCGGTGGTGGACGAGTCCCAGGACATCGGCGTTGCGCATCTGCGCTTTCTGGCCGCGCTAAGCGGTGAACGTGCCAACAGCCTGTTCTTTGCGGGCGACCTTGGCCAGCGGATCTTCCAGCAGCCCTTCTCGTGGAGAGCGCTGGGCGTCGACATCCGCGGACGCTCTCGCACACTTCACGTCAACTACCGAACGTCGCACCAGATTCGGATGCAGACGGATCGGCTTCTTGGCCCGGAGGTGTCGGACGTCGACGGGAACACTGAGGAGCGAAGCCACACGATATCGGTCTTCAACGGCCCAGCGCCGACGATTCGGGTGCTTGATGATGAGGCCAAGGAGGCCACCGCCGTGGCTTCGTGGATTTCCGACCTGAGCGGCAAGGGGCTCGCTCCGAGCGAGTTCGGTCTGTTCGTCCGTTCCCCGGCGCAGTTGGACCGAGCTCGGGCCGCCATGAAGGCGACCGGCCTGCCGTTCAAGGTGCTCGATGACAACGTCACAACCACCAGTGGCTTCGCCTCGATCGCCACGATGCACATCGCCAAGGGCCTGGAGTTTCGCGCTGTGGCGGTTATGGCTTGCGACGATGAGGTTGTTCCGCTCCAGCAGCGAATCGAGATGGTTGCGGACGACGCCGATCTCGAAGATGTCTACAACACGGAGCGCCACCTGCTGTACGTCGCGTGCACCCGCGCCCGCGATCATCTGCTGGTGACCGCCGTCGCGCCGGCCTCAGAGTTCCTCAACGATCTGGGTCACTAGAGTCCTTGTCGGTTCGCTCGTCCCGCTTAGCGCGCACTTCACCCGCGTCCCGTCAGCTTCCGCTTGTCTGACCCCGCCAATCTCCGCCTCAAGTCATCCTCCGCTATCACCGGCGGAGCGAACTGCGGAAACGGCAGCACGAACGGCCGTTGGCGCG
>JANNJB010000242.1:0-4224 GCA_031405615.1 Vicinamibacteria bacterium
CAGATGAAGTGGACCGCCGCTCGATCTCGGTGGCGATGACGGTGTTGCCCGCACCCATACGGCCGCGGATGTGGCGGAACGAGAGCGGCTGCTCCGCGGCCACGAGGATCTGCTCCTTCACGAGATCGCGTCCGGTGACGAGTTCGGTGACGCCGTGCTCCACCTGGATGCGGGTGTTCATCTCCATGAAGTAGTAGTTGCCTGAGGCGTCGAGCAGGAACTCGATGGTGCCCGCATTCGAGTAGTTCACGGCCGCGGCGGCGTCGGTCGCGGTCTTCCCCATCCGGCGGCGCAGCTTCTCGTTCATCAGCGCCGCGGGCGAGGGCGCCTCTTCGATGAGCTTCTGGTGCCGCCTCTGGATCGAGCACTCGCGCTCGTGCAGCGACACCACGTTGCCGCGCTGGTCGGCCATCACCTGGATCTCGATGTGGCGGGGCTGCTCGATGAACTTCTCGATGTAGAGGTCGGGCACGCCGAAGGCGGCGGTGGCCTCGGCCTGCGCGGCCCGGAACGCGGCGATGAGGTCCTTGGGGTCGCGAACGATCCGCATCCCGCGGCCACCGCCGCCCGCCGAAGCCTTCACGATCACGGGATAGCCGGTGTCCCGGGCCACTCCGACCGCCTGCTCTTCGTTTTCGATAATGCCGGGAGAGCCGGGCACCACCGGCACTCCGGCCTTGATCATCGCCTTCTTCGCGCGGCTCTTGTCGCCCATCAGGCGAATCGCCTGGGGCGAGGGGCCGATGAACGTGATCCGGCAGGCTTCGCAGACCTCCGCGAAATAGGAGGACTCCGCGAGGAAGCCGTAACCAGGATGAATCGCGTCCGCGCCCGTGATCTCGGCGGCGCTGATGATCGCGGGGACACTCAGGTAAGAGTCCTTCGACCGGGCGGGGCCGATGCAGATCGCCTGGTCCGCGAACTTGACGTGCAGCGAGTACCGAACGGCCTCGGAGTACACCGCGACGGTCTTGAGGCCGAGCTCCTTGCAGGCCCAGATCACCCGCAGAGCGATTTCGCCGCGGTTGGCGATCAGTACTTTCTTGAACATCTGAGGCGTTTTAGCTCGCGAGGCCCTTGGGGGCGCCGCTCAGGCCGTCTTGATGGTGAAGAGCGGCTCGCCGAACTGGACGGGATGGCCGTTTTCGGGGTGGATCTTGATGACCTCGCCCGCGACGTCGGACTCGATCTCGTTCATGAGCTTCATCGCCTCGATGATGCAGAGAACCTGTCCCTTGCGCACCACATCCCCCAGCTTGACGAAGGGCGCGGCGGTGGGATCGGAGGAGCGATAGTAGGTGCCAACGATCGGGGACTTCATCAGGTGGTGCGAGGCGGGCGCCTCGACTGCGGCGGGAGCCGCCGGAGCCGGGGCGGCGGCGGGGTTGGCGGGCGCGAAATACGGGGCGTGGGCGGCGATGGGACCAGGGGCCGACGCCCGGGCGACTTCACCCCGGCGGACGCGCACCTTTCTCCCGGCCTCCTCGAGTTCGACCTCGACGACGTCGGTCCCCTCGATCATGGACAGGACGGACTTCAGTGTTTCAAGTTCCAATGGAATCAGCACTCCCTTGAGGCCAGGCATTGAAGCAGCGCGGACGAAAGAGCGCGGCCGCCGGGCCGACTTAAGACCTTACGCGAACTCGCGCTCGAGTTCGAGTCCGGCCATGCGAAGGTGGAATCGCGCGCGGCCGGTGATGGAATCGGGTTCGAGAAGCGCCACGAGGTAGTACTCGGCGGTAACCGCCACGAGCAGCGCCGTGGTCTTCTCCGTCCCGATCTGAAGCTCCCGCAGAGCTCCGAGACCATGATCCCGCGCCATTCCCACCACGGTGCGAAGCACGGTGGTGTATTCGTTGGCGATACTCTGCGCCGCCTCGTCCGTACGAACGGACTTGCGGGCGACTTCGATACCGTCGGTGTCGGTGAGGGTCACGAAACGGATCTCAGGAACGCGAGTCACGACCTGCTCGAGGGCGACGTCGAAAACACTCATGGCGTTCTAGCTCCTATGGAATCTCGGGACGCCCCTCACAAAAGCCATCAAAGAGGCCTCTGCTCGGTCGCCTTTTGCTGAAGGGCCTCGCGCTCCACCGCGCTCTCAAACGCCTTGAGCGACAGGATGGTCTGTTCGCGGATTGCCGCCTTCGTGCGCTGCGACCGCGGGGACGCGGGGGAGGAGATGACGAGGGGCGGAGCGGGTTCGGTGGCCGAGGGATCGCTGGAGGGAGAGGCGTCGAGTTCGGCGGCGACCGCCGCGAACCTCGACCTGGCCTCTTTGTTCTCGGGCTCCTCTTTCATTACCTGCGAGAGGACCGCGCTGGCCTCGGCCTTGAGCCCCTGCTGCAGGTAGAGATCCGCGAGGGTCATGCTTGTAAGGGGAAGAGTCTGGGCGCCGACGTCGTCGTCCGCCAGGGTGGGGACCTCGACCGAGGGGAGCACCGCCGACGGAACCGGCACGGCAGGCAACTCTTCCGGGAGGGCGGAAGGCAGAGCGACCGCCTCGGGCACTGCGCTCGGCAGCGGAGCGTCGGCGAGACTCGAGCCGGCAGCGGCTTCGAAGTGCATCAGCTCGGAAACCGTCAGCGCGCCGGGGCTCAAGGTGCCGGAAGCGAGGTCGCGGTCAAGAGCCACCGCCGGGGCAACCGGGGCCTCAGGGAGCGAGACCGCGGGGAACGACGTCTCGGGAGCGGTAACCGAAGGGAACTCGACCGCGGGCAGTTCCGCAACCGGAACCGATATTCCAGGCACCGAGGGGAACACCGAGGGAGGCGCGGCGGCGAAGGCCGAGGGCGGGGCTGAAGCCGCGGCGGGTGCTGTCTCTTCCCGCGACTTGAGCATCGCGATCCGATCGACGAGCATCTTGTCGCCGGGTGAGAGCCGGAGGGTCTTTTCGAACTGAGCGAGTGCTTGCGGGTACTCGCCAAGATCCTGGAGGGCGTCAGCGAGCAGGCGGCTTGCCAGGATGTTGTCGGGCGAAGCTTTCACAATCTGCTCCAGCTCGGGCCTGGCCTCGCCGGGCCTCCCGGAGTCGAGGAGAGAACGCGCGAGGGTGAGCCGGGCCGAGGGGTAGTTCGGATTCTTCTCGAGCCCTTTTCGCGCGACGCCGATGGCCTCTTCGTGACGGCCTTCCTTCCGAAGCTCCTCAGCAAACTGCGCGAACAGTCTCGATCCCGGGTCTTTATCGAGCTTTCTGCGGAGCTCCGCAGTTCGGTGGGTGTCTTCCATGGGCGGTGTCGATGTCCTCGGCCGGGGTCTCCAGAAAAGGCGAAGGCCCGGGTGTCGTAGGAAGCCTACAACAGCCGGGCCCTCTTTGGGGGATCTAGGAGGTTACGAAACGATGCGGATGATCATCGAGCAGGCCGACTGGAAGCCCGAGCTGCTGGTGACAATGTGGGTCACGGTATAGGTGCCCGCGAAGGGATAGCCCTTCTGCACGTCGATCAACCCCTCGGATCCGGACGAATCCGTTCCATCACCGAAGTACCACTCGTACCGCACCACTTGTTCCGGGAAGGTCGCGGATGCCGTCGAGGAGAACCGCAAAACCGTACCTTCCTTGTTGATCGGATTGTTCGGGGCCACGTTGAAGCTGCACGAGGGCGCCGTGCCGCCGCCTTGCGGGAAGCGGCGCGGCTCGGCAGAGCGAAGCTCGATGCCAACGGTCCAGTACGGGGCCGCGGTCGCGTCGGTCCCGACCGGACGCGCGCCGACGAGGATGGTGCTGTCAGCGGTGAGGTCCCGTCGTTCGGGCGAGGTGTACACGACCCTTGCGACGCCGGTGGAGTCGCTCACAGCGGTTGTCGACCCGAAGACGCGCGCGCCGCTTGGGCTCGTGAGCTTCCCGATCTCCGCCGTGCGGCCAAGCTCGTCCATGATGGTGAAGACGATGGCCTTACCCGGCACTCGCTTCCCGTTCTGGTCCTGAACGACAGCATGGATCACCGAGGTCTGGATGCCGTCCGCAAGGATGACGTCCGGGGTCGCGAAAACCTGCAGCGAAAGCCCCAGCTCCGAGGGTCCTACGAGACTCCCCGGGACCTCGACCTTGTCAAGGCCGCAACCTTGGAGGGTCAGGCCACAGGCCAACAGAATGGCGACAATTCTCTTGTTCATTGTGCTGCTCCGCATGGAAGTGCTCATTGGTTTCTGGTTGGCCGTGGGTTCCATCGGTTAGCCACCAAAATTCGCGAAGTCGATCTGCAGGGAACCGTTTGCCTGGAC
>JANNJB010000243.1:0-9608 GCA_031405615.1 Vicinamibacteria bacterium
ATCCGCCTTCTCCGCTGGCCATAGTCTCGGACAAGCTCAATCTGAGCTACGGCACGAACCACGTGCTTCACGACGTCTCCATGGAGATCGAGGAGCGCCGCGTGACCGCGTTCATCGGCCCGTCCGGCTGCGGCAAGTCGACGTTCCTCCGCTGCTTCAACCGCATGAACGATCTGATCGACAACGTCACGATCTCCGGGAAACTGCAGGTGCGCGGCCTCGACATCAACGCGCCGAGCGTCGACGTCATCGAAGTCCGCCGCCGGGTGGGCATGGTCTTCCAGAAGTCGAACCCGTTCCCCAAGTCGATCTACGAGAACGTGGTCTACGGCCTGCGCATCGCGGGGATCACGGACAAGGCGACCCTCGATGCGGCGTGTGAGAAGAGCCTGAGGGGAGCGGCGCTTTGGGATGAGGCCAAGGATCGTCTGCACGACAGCGCGCTTGGGCTTTCCGGCGGCCAGCAGCAGCGTGTGTGCATCGCGCGCGCCATCGCGGTGGAGCCCGAGATCGTTCTGATGGACGAACCCTGTTCGGCGCTTGACCCGATCGCCACCCTCAAGATCGAGGAGCTTATCTACTCGCTCAAGGACAGCTACACCATCGTCATCGTGACCCACAACCTCCAGCAGGCGGCGCGCGTCTCCGACAAGACCGCCTTCTTCTGGCTGGGTAAACTCATCGAGATGGGTCCGACGGCTCAAATGTTCACCAATCCCGGCAACAAGCTCACCGAGGATTACATCACGGGAAGGTTTGGATAATGGAACGCCAGCACTTCGAGAGCGATCTCGAAGCCCTCAAACACCGTCTGCTTCACATGGGTTCGCTCTGCGAGGCGCAGACCAGCAAGGCTCTCGTCGCGTTGATGGAGCGACGCACCGAACTCGCGAAGACCGTGATCGAAGGCGATGCCGCGGTGAACCGCCTCCAGATCGAAATCGATGACCGTTGCCTCAAGATGCTTGCGCTGCAACAGCCCATCGCGACCGACCTGCGCCTCATCACCTCGGCCATGAAGATGGGCGCCGACCTCGAGCGTATCGGCGACCAGGCCGTGAACATCGCCGAGACCGCGCTGCGCCTGCTCGAAACCCCTCCGCTCAAGCCCGTGATCGACATCGCGGAGATGGCGGAGATCGCCCAGAAGATGACGCGCGATGCCCTTGACGCCTTCGTGCGGCGCGACGCCTCGCTCGCGCGCGAAGTCCTGCATCGCGACGACAAGGTCGATCAGTTGAAAGACCGCGTGTTCCGCGTGCTCCTGACCCACATGATGGCGGACCCGGGCACGATCGAACGGGCCCTCGGCCTCATTCTGATCAGCCGGAACATCGAGCGCATCGCCGATCACGCCACCAACATCGCCGAGGACGTGATCTTCCTGGTCGAGGCGAAGGACGTGCGGCACCACCACTCCGCGGAATAATGTGTTTCGGGGCACGCGCAGCGTGCCCCTACGTCGCCGCGCCGGTCCGGCCTTGCCTTGTGCCGGCTCGAGCCCGAGGCTAACGTCGGCGCGCAGATGAAAACCGCGGAGAACGACGCCGGGCTCGACACCGAGTTCACCAGAGGCCTCGGCGCCTTCGACGCGACCATGGTCGTGGTCGGTTCGATGATCGGCTCAGGGATTTTCCTCGTCTCCGCTGACATGTCGCGCGTTCTGGGAAGCCCGGGCTGGCTTCTCGTCTCCTGGCTCGTCACCGGCATCCTGACCCTCGCGGCCGCTCTCTCTTACGGCGAACTCGCGGCCATGATGCCGCGAGCGGGCGGGCAGTACGTCTATCTTCGCGAAGCGTTCTCGCCGATCTGGGGCTTCCTCTATGGCTGGACCCTGTTCCTCGTAATTCAGGCGGGCACGATCGCGGCGGTGACGGTCGGTTTCTCCCGCTACCTCGGCGTATGGGTCCCTGCGGTTTCCGAAGACCGCTATCTCATCGCACCCATCCACCTGACCGAGCGATACGCCCTGTCGCTTTCGACCACCCAGCTCATGGCCCTGCTCGTGGTCGCCTTCCTCACCTGGATGAACACGCGCGGCCTCTCCTGGGGGAAGCTGATCCAGAACGTCTTCACGTCCACCAAGACACTGGCCCTGGCCGCGCTCGTGGCCCTTGGCCTGCTGGGGGGCTGGAACAGCACCGCCGTCTCCTCGAACTTCGGTGATCCGTGGACGATCCGCGGGGCCATCGCGGTGGCGCCGGGCCTCACGCCCGACACTGCCTTCGGTCTCTTCGTGGCGCTTTGCGTGGCCCAGGTCGGGTCGCTGTTCGCGGCGGATGCGTGGAACAACATTACGTTCACCGCGGGTGAGGTGAAGGACCCGCGTCGCAACATTCCCCTCTCGCTCGCCGCCGGCACCGGGCTCGTGATTGGCCTCTATTTCCTCGCCAATCTCGCGTACCTGGTCACCCTCCCCTTTGATCAGATCCAGAACGCCCCCCTCGACCGCGTGGCGACCTCCACCCTGGAGGTGGTCCTTCCCGGCCGCGGCGCTCTCATCATGGCGGTTGGCATCATCATCTCCACGTTCGGTTGCGCGAACGGGATGATCCTGGCCGGCGCGCGTGCGACTTACGCGATGGCGAGGGACGGCGTCTTCTTCAAAGTCGCGGGCCGACTCAACGGGGCTCAGGTTCCAGCAGCGGCTCTGATTCTTCAGGGGGTCTGGACCTGTTTCCTCGTGCTGCCCCGCACCTACGATCCCGCCACCAAGGGCTACGGCAATCTCTACAGCAACCTGCTCGACTACGTGATCTCCGCCGCCCTGCTCTTCTACATCCTCACCATCCTGGGTCTCTTCCGACTGCGCGTGACGCGGCCCGATGCGGAGCGGCCGTACCGTGCCTTCGGGTATCCGTACGTGCCGGCGGCCTACATCCTCTCCGCGACCATCCTCCTGGTCATGCTATTCATCTATCGCACCGCCACCACGTGGCCGGGGTTCGTCATCGTCGCGCTGGGCGTGCCCGTCTATTTCATGTGGGGTCGCCGCGAGACAGGACGAGAATAGGGCTAGGCCCCGCCGCATTCGCGGGCCAGAGAAAGGACCCAGCCGATGAAGCCGCTCGCTCAACTCCCCCTCCGAATCCCCCGTTCCGGGATTCGCGAGGTCATGGACCTTGCCATCGCGGCCGAAAAGGACGGGCCGGTGATCCACCTCGAAGTCGGGCAGCCCGACTTCGCCACCCCCGCGCACATCGTGGAGGCGACGTGCCGTGCGGTGCGCGAGGGGCACACCCGCTACATCGCAACCGCGGGCATCGTTCCGTTGCGGGAGGCGGTCGCCCGCAATTTCGAGCGGCGCACCGGCGTCGCCACGTCGCCGAATCAAACACTGGTCACCACCGGGGCGATGATGAGCCTCGCTACGTCGTTCTTCACGTTGCTCGAACCGGGCGACGAGGTTTTGCTGCCCGATCCGGGCTGGCCGAACTACGGCACCTCGGTGGCCCTGGCTCGCGGCGTCGCGGTGCCGTACACCCTCAAAGCCCCGCAGTTCCTGCCCGATCTCGCCGAACTCCAGTCCCTGGTGACGCCGCGGACGAAGATCCTGCTCGTGTGCAGTCCATCGAACCCGACCGGCCAGGTTCACGACGCAGCGCTCACCGAAGCGCTCGTGGCCTTCGCTCGCCGGAACGATCTGTGGGTGGTCTCGGATGAGATCTACAGCGAGATCGTTTTCGAGAAACCGGCGCCGAGCGTTCTCAACTTCGACACCGACGGGCGGTGCCTGGTCATCTACGGCGTATCGAAGAGCTACGCGATGACCGGATACCGGATCGGCTTCACCCGCGGCCCCGCCGACTACATCACGGTCGCGGCCAAACTCCAGGAGCCCTTCGTCTCCTGCGGGACCGCGTTTTCGCAGCTCGCCGCGGTGGCGGCCCTCGACGGTCCCCAGGACTGCGTTTCGGAGATGCGCGACGCCTACCGGCGGCGGCGGGACATAGCCCTTGAGGTTCTTCGCGAACGCGGGCTCTATCGCTACACCCCCGGGGGGGCGTTCTACGTCATGGTCGATATCTCCGCCGCGGCCATGGACTCGAGAGACTTCGCGGTCGAGCTTCTGAAGGAAAAGCGCGTGGCGGTGGCGCCGGGGAGCACGTTCGGCCGCCTCAGCGCCCAGGCCGTGCGCGTCTCCGTGGCGTCGCGCGACGAGGATGTTCGCGAAGGGGTCAAGAGAATCTGCGACTTCATCTTCGAGCAAAAGGAAAAGGCCGCGAAGTGACGACGTCCGCTTCGCCATCGGGCGGGCGGCTCGCGGGCAAGTTCGCTCTGGTGACCGCCGCGGCCCAGGGGATCGGAAGAGCCGCAGCCACCGCGTTCGCCCGCGAGGGTGCGCGTGTTCTCGCCACCGACGTCAACGAAGCGAAGCTGCGCGAACTCGCGGGTGTTTCGGGGATCGAGGTCCAGCCGCTCGACGTCCTCGAGGATCGGGCCATTGAAGGACTCGCGGCTTCCGCCCGGCCGACGATCCTCGTCAACTGCGCCGGCTTCGTGCACGGCGGCACTGTCCTCGACTGCCAGGACGATGACTGGGACCTAGGCTTCAAACTCAACGTTCGATCTCAGTATCGGATGATCCGCGCCTTCCTGCCCGGCATGATCGATCAGGGTGGAGGATCGGTCGTGAACATCTCGTCGGTGGCCGGACCGGTCACGGGCGTCGCCAATCGCTTCATCTACAGCGCCACCAAGGCCGCGATCGTCGGTCTCACGAAGTCGGTGGCCCGGGACTTCATCGCGCAGAGGGTTCGCTGCAACGCGGTTTGTCCGGGCACCGTGGATACACCCTCGCTCGATACCCGCATTCGCGCCTTCGCAGATCCGGTGCAAGCCCGCAAGGACTTCATCGCGCGACAGCCGATGGGGCGGCTCGGGACCGCCGAAGAAGTGGCTGAGTTGTGCGTCTATCTCGGCTCCGACGAATCCGCTTTCATGACCGGACAGGCCATCGTCCTCGACGGCGGCTGGACTCTGTAGTCGCCAATCAGGCGGGTCGCGCCGGGAAGAACGAAAGGGCGTTCGTCCAGGCGGCGATGCCGGTCAGCGCCAGAATGGCGATGGCCATGGCCCTGCGGTCTCTCCCTCCTGCCCAAAGGGCGCAGAACCCTGTAGCGGAAAGAACCGCGATCGCCGGTCGCGCGGATAGCGCTGCGCGCACCTGAAGGGGCGTCACCAGGCCCAGGAGCACGAAGCACGCGATCGTTCCGAGCCAGAGGAAGACAACTCGCGCGAGCGGTCTCGAGTTCCTCGGCCAGGTGGCGACGCCGACGACCGAGGCCATCAGGACGACCGCGGTGACCCACCAGTCCTCTCCACCGCTCATCCGCCCCAGCTTGTCCATGAGGGGCGCCGTCATGGGTCCCTCGGCTGGTGTGCTTCCCAATTGATGGATCCGGTTCCAGGCCACGATCACCACATCCGCGAAATGACGGTAGTAGAGAACGAAGGACGCCGCGATTGCGAGAAGGACGGGCGCCGCGCTACGCAGCGGGCGTGTCCTCGAGGCCGGCTCGCGAAAGCACAGCAGGAGCCCCAGGGGTGCGCCAACCAGGAGAGTTCCGAGGTGAGAAAGGAACCCGGCAAGGAGTGCGAAGGCGGCGAAGACCGGACGGCTTGTCATGAGCAGCGCGCAGCCGAGGATCATGAGCGAGTCCGAGAACTCGTTCGCGAGGTTCCCGACGAAGAGGACTGCGACGCCCTCGGGAGCGAGGGCGAGGAAGACAAACACCATGGATCCCACGGCCGTGCTCGAAAACGACGCTACCGCCCACGAGAACGCGAACGTGGCGAGCACTTCGGTCACGATCACGATCAGTCGAAGGAGCGTCACCCACTGCTCCGAGGGAAGGTCCGCGAAGGGAAGCGCGGCGATCGAAAGGCCGGGAGGGTAGGGGAACGAGATCGCGGGCGGCGGGGTCGCCGACGTAAAGAACCAATCGCCGAGGAGAACCCGCCCCAGGTTTGACGCATGGAACGCGGCA
Source organism: Vicinamibacteria bacterium (assembly GCA_031405615.1). Taxonomy (GTDB): domain Bacteria; phylum Acidobacteriota; class Vicinamibacteria; order Fen-336; family JAGNNV01; genus JAGNNV01. Next base: position 5,991 of record JANNJB010000243.1, read on the forward strand.
TCCGCATCGATGATCTGCGGATGACCAAGAATGGAAATCTTGAGGGCCGCGATCCAGATTACGGCCAGCCAGGCTCGCCGCCAGCGGACTTCGCGAATGCGGGCGACGGCGAGGCTTGATATGAACGCCAAGCCGGCGATCCAAACCAGGTGTTCGCTGTACCTGCCAAGAAACGCCCCTCCGTTGATCGAGAGCCAGGCGAGGAGGGTGGACTCGAGAAGGCTGAACCCGAGGGCGATCCACGCGGGAAGCCCGCACAGAAGCGAGGCGGAATAGGTGGCAAGCGCAGCGAAACCCAGGGCTCCGAGCGACTCGCGGGTCAGGCGAAGCGGCCCGGACGAGGCAACCAGGCGGACGTTCTCCACCATGACGCCTTTCGTGTCCTCGACCCGGATCGACACCACCGCGCCGCGATCGTTTCGCGGAGGGAGGGTGAGGGAGACTCTTCTCGGGCGCGTCGGCGCCTCCAGCCGAAGCGTCTCGACACCATCCACCGAGAACGCCACCTCGGGCTCAACGCCTTCGGGCCGCCCGCCCTGGATCCGGAGGTTCACGGTCGCGGGCTGCGAGCGATCCACCCGCGTGAAACGGAGGGTCGCCCGATTATCGGTCCAGTTGAAAACCGAGCCCACTGGAGAAAGCTCCGGATCGCGTACTCCGCTTGCTTCGAAGAATCCGGGCCGTGGGGCGAACCACTTGTCGCCGCCAATCGGTGTGGCGAAGCCATCCTTTCCGATGGTCTGGTTGAACGCGACCAGCGCGAGAGGTCCGGACCCGGCGGCGACCACGCCCAGAGTCAGTTTCAGCCAACGTCCAGACATCAAAGCCCTTTCACGGTAACACGGGGAGACAGGCTCTTTCCCAGGGCACTTTTCCAGGACATTTTCCAGGACATTTTCCAGGACATGGGTTGACAGGGATCGCTTGATGGCCTCAGAATTCCGCCCCTCGTGAGTTCACATCCCTCGGTTCTCCTCGTTTCGCGCTGGTGGTGGCGAAGCTTTGAGTGCGCCTTGGAGGAGCTTGCGAACTAGTCATTAACTGATCCCCGAAACGAGGATCCCCGAAAGCCCCCCGAAGCGCATTGCGCCGGGGGCTTTTTCTTTTTCCCTTCCTTTTTCCGAGTCACGACCTTGAACCTCTCACCTCTGCTCCACAAAGCCGTTCACCGGTCCCTCTCCGAGGGTGATGCCCGCGAGGCGGCCCTCGCCCTGATGAGCGGCGGCGTTCCTCCCGCCCAGGCCGGGGGCCTCTTGAGCGCGTTGCGCGTTCGCGGCGAGAACCGCGGAGAGATCCTGGGCTTCGCCCGCGCCCTTCGCGAACGCTCGGCCCCTTTTCCACTCTCGGCCGACGGCCTCATCGACACTTGCGGCACCGGTGGCGATGGTCTTCAGACCGTGAACGTCTCGACCCTCGCGGGGCTGGTCGCCGCAGCCTGCGGCGCACGGGTGGCGAAACACGGGAACCGCGCGGTGAGCAGCCGCTGCGGAAGTGCGGACGTGCTCGAAGCGCTCGGCGTTCGCATCGACGCTCCCCCCGAAGTCGCCGCCCGGTGTGTCGAGGAGACGGGTTTCGGCTTCCTGTTCGCACCTCAGTATCACCCGACACTCCGCCAGCTTGCGCCGTTGCGTCGCGAACTTGGTTTTCGTTCGATATTCAACCTCGTCGGTCCGCTCGCGAACCCGGCCCGGGTCCGGCGTCAGGTCGTGGGCGTGCCCGCGGTTTCGTACCTGCGCCCGGTCGCCGAGGCCCTGCACTCGCTCGGGGTTGAGCACGCGCTGGTTGTTCACGGTGACGACGGCGCGGATGAGATTTCGCTGACCGGACCCACGTCCGCGTTCGAGGTCCGGCCCGAGGGACTCTCGAGCCAGATCCTCCATCCCGAGGATGCGGGGCTCAGGGTCTGCAAGAGAGAGGCGCTCCAAGGCGGTGACGCGGCCGGCAATGCCGCGCTCGCCGAGCGCATCCTGGCGGGAGAGCGGGGCCCGGGTCACGACTTCGTGGTCCTCAATGCCGCCGCGGCTTTGATGGTCGCGGGCCTGGCTCACACGCTGCGCGAAGGAGCGGAGCGCTCGCGCGAGGCGCTGCTCAGCCTTCGGGCCCGAGCGGTTCTTGATTCCGTGAGGCGCGTTTCGCAGGAGGCGGCGTGACTTTTCTCGACGACGTCCTCGAAGTGAAGCGCGCGGAGATCGAACTCCTGCGCCAGCACCCGCCTTCGGCTGCGGCGTCCTCGGCCCCTGAGTTCGGACGCTCCCTCCGCGGCCCGGGGCTCTCAGTCATCGCGGAGATCAAGCGCCGCTCTCCTTCGAAGGGCGATCTCGCTCGTTCCCTCGACGTCGCCTCCGCCGCCCGCGCCTATGCCGCGGGGGGCGCGTCGGCGATCTCCTGTCTCACCGATCGCCGCTTCTTCGGCGCTTTGACCGGCGATGTCGCGCATGCGTGCGCCGCTGGTCTTCCGGTTCTCCGCAAGGATTTCCTGATCGATGAAATCCAGATCGACGAAAGCGTCGATCTGGGCGTCTCCGCGGTGCTGCTGATCGCGAGAATCCTTCCGCCCGGGCGTCTCGAGACACTTCACGGCCACGCGGTTTCACGCGGTCTCGATGTCCTTCTCGAAGTGCACGACGAGGCCGAGGTCGATCGGGCCCTCGCCGCGGGAGCTTCGATCATCGGGGTAAACAACCGCGATCTCGCCACGCTCGCAGTGGACCCCGGCCGCGCCATGAAGCTGCGTCCGCGCATCCCCGCGGCGGTGGTGAGCGTCGCCGAGAGTGGTGTCGCCAGCCGTGACGATGTCCAGCGCATCGAGGACGCGGGCTTCGACGCCGTCCTCATCGGCGAGGCGCTCGTGACCAGTTCCGATCCCGCGATGACGCTCATGGAGCTGATGGGGAAGGCTGTGGAGGTGTCGCGATGACCTGGATCAAGATCTGCGGCATCACAACGCCACGGGACGCGGAGATCGCGATCGATCTCGGCGCTTCGGCGATCGGCCTCATCTTCGCCCCGTCGAGCCGGGAGGTTTCGCGGGAACGGGCTCGAGACATCGCCCGTTCGGTTCGCGGCCGCGCTGAACTGGTGGGTGTCTTCAAGGAGGTTTTCTCGGTGCGGGCGGTTCATGAAGCCGTAGGCCTCGACCGGGCGCAGATACACGTTTCGGGCCGGCCCGACGTGTCTCTGCCCATTCTGCGCGCGATCCGGCCGGAGGAACTCGCAACCTGGCAGGACGTCGCCGTGGAGGAAACGATCCTGATCGACGGCAGCGAGGGGCGGGGCCTCACCTTCGACTGGAACCTCGCCCGCCCGGTCTCGAGGCCATTTGTTCTGGCCGGCGGACTGACGCCATCGAACGTGGAGGAGGCGATTACGAAGGCTCGCCCAATGGGCGTCGACGTGACGTCCGGCGTGGAGAGTGTCCCGGGCCAAAAGGACGAGCACAAGCTCGCCCTCTTTTTTGAAGCGGTGAGGAGAGCCGATGCTCGCGACTGAACGATCCGGTTACTTCGGCGCTTACGGGGGGCGTTTCGTTCCCGAGACGCTTTCCTTCGCTCTCGACGAGCTGGCGAAAGGCTACGACGCGGCGCGTCTCGACCCGCGGTTTCAAGAGCGCCTCGACGA
>JANNJB010000244.1:0-3687 GCA_031405615.1 Vicinamibacteria bacterium
TATCCCGCAAGGCGGAAATATACGGCGCCGGATATTCGGATAAAACGGGCGAGCGAGTGCCCTCGATCTCGTCGCGTCGGGCCCCCGGAGTCCTTACCACGAGGTGATTACAGCGCGTCTTGAGTGCGTACGTCAAATCGGGCGGCGGATGACTGCGGTGAGTACGTTGAGGAGTCGAAGCACGATGGCGCGCGCTTCCGCGGTGTTCGGAGCCGCTACTTCGAGTTCGAGGAGGTCGAGACAGGCGAGGCACTCCACAGCGGAGCCACGCGCGATCGTGTAGTGGCGGGCGCGTTCGCGCGGGGTGGACCGACCCGCGCCCTCGGCGACGTTCAACGGAACCGAAATCGACGCGCGGTCGAGTTGATCGGAAAGTTCTGAACGGCGGAGCGGGAGCCAACGAACCAGCGCGAAGCCGGGCCTTGGGCCCCGATGCGCCGGAACTCGACGGCGAGGCGGTAGGCATCGAAGCGATGGAGGGAAGGAGTGGGAGTGGAGAACATCGGCGTGGGTCCTTTCGATTTGAAGGCCGGAATTGACCTTCGACGCGTCTCGAAGCGCCGGAGCGAGGCTGAAGTCAAGGGCGGAGCTTTTGCGCAGCAAAGTGTCGAGCGAAGCGAGGCACCCTTTACTTCTGTCCTCGCGGAGGCGACCATCTCCCCGTCGAAGGTCTGAGTCGGCCGTTGCGGGGAAAGGACCTCGAGCGACGTTCTACGATTCACGACCTTCGATATGCGGTGACGCTGACGCGCACGGACGTCGATCGGCGGCGACGTTCACGAACCGACGAACGGGAATCAACGTTCACGGTCCGTCGAACGGGCTGCGCTTACGTTTACGGACTTCGCGGAATGTCGCGGCTGGAAACGGGAGTTCGCGCTAGGCCCCCGCTTGCGCGGAGGTGACGTGAGTGTCCAATCGGCTTGGGAGTGGATCGGGTTCGGTGTTCCGACGACGTTCACGGTGCGTTGAACGGATGCGGGGTTGCGGGGCACGCGCAGCGTGCCCCTACGTCCGTCGTGACCTGCCACGTTCACGGGCCATCGAAGGCGACCCGCGTTCGTTACTGTTGCGGTTGGCCGAAGAACGGAAAGTCAGTCGTGAGTCGATACGGAGTGAACTTCGGCACGGCGTTTTCGTCGGCCTTGATCACTGCGAGGATTTCGTCGGTCACGAACATCACCGACAAAGCCGCCCCGCTGTAGATCGCGTAGGCGCGTTCGGCGGATTTCGCGTCCTCGAGGAGCTTGTTGACGAGCGCGAACGAGCGCGCCGCGGCGAGCCCTCCGGTGATCCCCGGCTGCATTCCGAGTTCGCGCGTGAGGTCGTCGCGGGTCCAGATCGGCAGGGGAGCACCCTCGATGAGAAGCGTGTAGCTCTCCTGTTTCAGATCGTCCTTGAGCGCCGGGATCTTGACTCCCTGTCCTTCGAGGAAGGGCCGCAGCTTCTCGATGAACGCGGTAACGCCGCCCTTCGCAAGGCTCAGTCCATCGGCGTTGAAGACGCGGCCGGAGTCGCCGAAGATCGCCGGCCAGCCCTTCTGGCGGATTTCGTTCCGAACCTTCTCCGCGTTAGCGCCCGCGTACTTCAGGAACTGTGTCTTTTCGAGTTCGCTCAGGAGCGCATCGCCGGGTTCGGGCCGCGCGCACGCTGTCATCAAAACCGAACCGAGCAGGAGCAGCAGAGTTCGAGGGACCGATACATGGAGCTTCATGGCGGGCAGGCTATCCCGATCCGCCTTCACGGACAACCGGCGGGACCCGCGGCCGAGCGCTCCCCCCAAGCACGGCGATCGCGATGCCGCCGAGGATCATCGGTGCAGCGAGGAGAAGCCTCGAGGTCAAGGTCTCGGAGAGCAGAACAACCCCCAGGAACGAGGCCAGCGGCGGCACCGCCAATTGAACGATCGCGGCCCGCGCCGGGGTCAACGAGGGAAGAGCCGCGTACCACGCGACATACCCGAGACCCGAGGTGATCGCTCCCGAGGCCGTCGCGAGGAGCAGCCCGGAAGTGCTCGCGTGGGCGGAGGGCCAGAAGAGCAGGCTCGCGATGAGCGCGAGAGGCGCCGCCGCCGCGAAGTTGCGCGCGGTGGCTTGAAGGGGAGGTCCGGCGGCGCGGCCACGCAACGAGTAGGCGCCCCACGAAACGCCGGCTATGGCCATGAGCGCGACGCTCCACGGATCAGGAGACTCCGCCCCGGGGCGCGTCAGGATCGCGAGACCGATGAGCGCCACGCCGAGGCCCGCGACCTCTCGAAGGCGCAACCGTCTGCCCGAGTACAGGCCCCAACCGATCATTGTGATCTGCACGCAGCCGAAGACCACGAAGGCTCCCGTTCCCGCGGAGAGGCCGCGATACGCGAGAGAGAAAGGAAGCGCATACAGAAAGAGCGCCATCGCCGAGGCCGCGATGCTGCGCAAGGGCGGAGTGGAACCCGGCGCCGCGCTGTTCCTCGCCATGAACCCCAGGACCAGGGCGCCTGAGGCGAGGCGCACGAGAGTGAAGGTCCATGCGTCGATGGCCCCGGCCCCGAGAGCGGCCCGGCAGAGCAGGGAGTTGAGGGCGAAACTGATGAGGGCGGCGAGGGTGAGAGCGATGACGCGGGACTCTACAACGCGTCGCCCAGGGGGAGGCGGTGCGAGACCGGTGTGGCAGAATCAGGGCCTTCAATGACCTATCGCGGAAAACTGCTGTCCGGCGCCCTGGTCAACTATTCACTCGTCGTGGTGATGTGGCTGATCCTCTACGTCCCCGCCCGGGCCGCGGTGCCGGGATGGGCCCTCGGCCTTTCCGTGGCGGTTCTTCTCGCGGTGGGAGTGATCGCTTTCTACCGAGCGCTGAGCGCGGTGAAGGGCCTCGCCGAACCGCTGGAGCAGGTCACGCAAAGCCTCGAAGCGATCTCGCGCGGCGAGGTCTCGAACGAACTCGAGGCCGCGGACAAAACGGATGCCATCGGACGGCTTCAGAACTCCTGCCGCGACACCGGGATCTACATGCGCGATATGGCGACCCAGGCGCGCCTCCTCGCCGATGGCGATCTCACCCGCGAAATGGCCCCGAGGTCGGAGAAGGACGTCCTCGGAATCGCCTGGCGCGATATGGCGATGCGTTTCTCCCAGGCGATTCGCGATGCCCGTTCGGCGTCGATGTCGGTGTCCCTGGCCGCGCAGCAGCTGACCTCTTCGTCGGGGGTTTTGTCGAACGGGACGTCGCAGCAGGCGGCGTCGGTGGAGGAGACGACGGCGTCGCTCGAGGAGATGAGCAGTTCGATCACGCAGAACGCGGATCACAGCCGGAACCTCGAGCAGATGGCGATGCGGGGCGCGCAGGACGCGGAGGAAGCCGCGGGTTCGGTGCAGAAGACGGTTCAGGCGATGAAGACGATCTCGGAGCGTATCGGGATCATCCAGGACATCGCGTACCAGACGAATCTGCTGGCTCTTAACGCGGCGATCGAAGCGGCACGGGCGGGAGAACAGGGGCGAGGCTTCGCGGTGGTGGCGGCGGAGATTCGACGTCTGGCCGAGCGGTCGCAGACCGCGGCGAAGCAGATTTCGGAGTTGACGACGGGCAGTCTCGAGATCGCGGGTCTGTCAGGAAGGAAGCTCGAGCAGCTTGCGCCTTCGATCCGACGGACGGCGGAAGTCGTCCAGGAATTGGCCGCGGCATCGGCGGAGCAAGCGGCGG
>JANNJB010000245.1:0-1808 GCA_031405615.1 Vicinamibacteria bacterium
CGTCGTGTTGAACTCGGGCAGCAACAGGAGGGTGCCGATGCCGATTGCCGGAAGCAGAGCGCTCTCCACCCACTGGAATCCGTGCACGTACTTCCCGAACTGGAAGAGCCACAGGAAATACCACTCGGGCCTGGGCACGTAATCGGTATCGGCCGCGGCCGCCTTCGGTTCGAGCGGCGCCTGGACGTTCGCGGCGATCACGAACGCGGCGATGGTGATGAGACCGCTCGCCTGGATGAGCCTCGGTCCGTAGGCGCGCGCCGCGCGGTCGAGAGCGTCCTTGAAACCGACGAGCACGAGGATCACCAGGATCAGCGGAAGTGCGGCCACATGGAGGGCGTAGAAGCGCGGAAGGGTCGCCGCTCCAAACGTCGAACCGCCGCGGAGCATGTCTGCCTTCATCCCTCCCACCACCGGCACGGTCTCGACGATGCCGAGCCGGACGGAGGTTCCCCAATAAGCCGCCTGGTCCATCGGCAGGACGTAGCCGGTGAAACAGAAGGCGATCATCAGCAGCATCGTAACGACGCTGAGCCGGTATTCCCACTTGCGCTCGCGGTGGACGTCGCCGAGCACCGCGAAGAGAACCATGAGGAAAGTCGCGACCACCACTCCCGACGAGAGGTGATAGTGGAGCGACCGCAGGAACGCGCCGATGCCGCCTTGCTCGCGAAGGTAAAGGACGCTCGCGAAGGCTTCAGCCTGGGATGGCACGTAGGCCATGGCGAGGCCGATGCCGCTGCCGATCAGAAGTCCGGCGAAGACGAGGGCGCACAAAGCGGAAGCGCCGTGGAGGCGCTCCATCCAATCGATCTTCCTCCCGGTTTCGGGTTCCATCACGAGACCATCGGCTCGGAACGGTCGAGGCCGGGCCGGAACTTCACGAAGCGAATCTTGAGCCGCTCGCCGTCGACTTTCGTCTCCAGCCGATCGAGGGGCCGGGGCGCGGGGCCCGAGGTGGGCTTGCCTTCGTCATCGAAGTCGCTCTTGTGGCACGGGCACGCGAAACCGTTCGAGATGCGTTGCACGAGGCATCCGGTGTGCGTGCAGATCGCGGAAACCGCCTCGATGGTTTCGCCACGCCGCCTGAGGTAGATGCTCTCGTCGACCACCGTCTTCTTCCAGCGGTCCTCGATCTCCCGGCGAAACCGTCTCGCCTTCCAGGGGCCGTCGGCGACCTCGGCCGCGAGACCAAGGTCGATCCACTCGGCCTCCGCACTCTGCGCCCCCGCCTTCGAGCGGGCGCCAAACGCGAAGAAGAGACCCGCCGGGATCGCCGAAAGCGCGGCGACCGCAGCGGCGACCGCCTGCCACGACCGAAGGAGGGTTCGGCGGTCGATCAACATGAGGGGGCGAGGATATCAGCGGGTTTCGCGGGTGAGAACGTCGCGGACGTCGCGACTGGGAACGGGAGTTCGCGCTAGGCCCCCGCCTTGCCCTCAAACGGAGTTGGCACTCCCCCGCAGAGACCATCGCGGGGTCGCGCGGGGGTGACGTGAGTGTCCAATTGGCTGGGTAGTGGGAACCCGCCCCTCTACCAAGCAGGTTGGTCCCTCACGTCACCCCCGCGCGACCCCGCGATGGTCTCTGCGGGGGAGTGCCAACTCCGTTTGAGGGCAAAGCGGGGGCCTAGCGCGCGCGGTCCGTCCGCGTTCCGCGACTTACTGGTTTCCGCCCGCCGAGGCGGACGCGGGGCCCATGTACTTCACGTTCTTGAAGCGCATTTCGATGTCGACCTTGCCGAGGCGCGGTTTTCGCCCACCTTGGTGGTGACCACGCTCGGTCTCGCCGGCACGCTCGCCAGCGTA
>JANNJB010000246.1:0-10523 GCA_031405615.1 Vicinamibacteria bacterium
GACGCCGAGTTGCAGCGCGCCGAGAGAATCGCCCAGCGCCCCGTACAGGAACTCGTGCTCGCGGCTCGCTGCTGCTCCCGACTTGAACGTCGACAGCTCCACGTTCGAGAGGGAGCGGCCGTAGGCGGTGAGAAGGCCGCCGCCCGTCGGGGAGAAATGACACGTGGCGCAGCGCGTGTATTGCTTGCTCAGAAACATCGGCTCCGCTTCGGCGAGCGGGGCGAGCGTGGCGGCGAGGGAGACGGCCAACAGCAGTCGTCGCGTGTTCATCGAACCTCCTGAGCCGCCGGCGCGGCTTCGAGCACGACCGACACCTGCACCTCGTCGCGAACACCGACGCCTAAGTACCTCGGCGAGGGAATGGCGAACTCGGGCAGGCGCACCGGGAGGCGCGCACTGATGTGGATTGAAGTCCCCACACGGCGGATCTCCGCGGTGCCGTTAACACGCCGAGTGACCCCATGAACCAAGAGGTCGCCCGAGAATGCCGTCTTTCCTGAGACCGTCGCGGCGTCGGCGCCCGGCAGCGTGATCGAGGACAGAAAAGCGCTCGCGAAGTCCGGCCCCTTGCCGATCTCGAGGTAGTTGTCCTTCATGTGTTCATTGCGGAGACCGATGCCGGTATCGAGTCCGGCGAGCGGCATTTCGATCTTTCCTTCAAAAGCCGCGGGCTTGCCGGCCTTGAGTGACAAAGAGCCCTTGAGCCCAACACCCCGGGCTTCGAACGACCCGCCCACGGTAAGCGGACACAAGACACGTACGCTGCCCTGGACGATGCGCCACTGGTCCTGAGCAAGAGCGGGTCCGGAAACGGCCAGCAGGAGGACGGCGAAGAGAGGTCTCATATCGTGATCGTCAACGAACTTCCGGAGAAGGCGGTCGCGAAGGATCGGAGCGACGTGACCGCAGGGCCGGTGAGCACACGACCGCTGGCATCGAAACGGGACCCGTGACAAGGACAGACAAACGCGCCGCCATCGCCGTTGGTGATCACGCAGGCCTCGTGAGTGCAGATCGCGGTGAGTGCGGTGAAGGTTGACGCGCCGGTCCGTGCCACGAGCAGTGTGTTCGAGCCGGCCTGCACCAAAGCCTGTCCGCCGGTTGAGGCGAGCGCCGAACCCGCGGCGATCTCCACACTCACCTGATTCCCTGCCACCGTCCCGGTAAGTCGGACGAGAGAGGGCGCTGAAGTTCCAGTGGGCGACGTGCTGCTGCCGCTGCCTCCCCCTCCGCCTCCACACCCCGGAACCGTCGAAAGGACTCCGCCTGCCGCCGTAGCAAGGCAAAGGCCGCCACAGAATTCGCGTCTTGTCTGCATGAATGACTCCGCTAAGAAATGGGATGAATGTGTTCGGCCGATCGGCCGAGTACGAAAGATTCCACATCCTAGCAATAGGCATGCCCTGTGAAACGACGGTCTTGCCGCGCGAAGCGTCGCCCGTTGATGACAGGCGACGCCGGACATGACGCCCGTCATACCCCGAGTCGGGCAGGCTGACTACAGTTCTGTCCATGAAACCGGCGTCCCTCGCACCTCTCGCCCGGACCGTGGCCCGAGAGGCGCGCGCCTTCTTTCAACTCGATGGACACACCTCGACGTTGGTCCTCAAGGGCCCGGCGCTGCGCGCTCGCCGACGGCGCATCGAGTGGTCTCGGCACGTCGTTCAGGCTGGTTTCCTGCTGACCGTCCTGCTGATCGGATGGCAGTTCGCGCGATTCGTCCATGGTCTCGAAGCGGGCCAGGTGGTTGGCACACGGCCGCCGGGTGTCGAGGCCTTTCTCCCGATCGCCGCCCTGCTCAGTCTGCGCCACCTGTTCTCGACGGGCGAGGTGCACATGATCCATCCCGCGGGCCTCGTGATCCTGCTTCTGGCGGTGGCCCTCGGCCTGCTGGCAAAACGGGCCTTCTGTTCGTGGGTGTGTCCGGTCGGGACGATCTCGGAAGCGCTGGCCGCGTTTTCCCTTCGGCTCTTCCGCCGCAAGCTCGGGCTGCCGCGATTCATCGACATTCCGCTGCGCTCGCTCAAGTACCTGCTGCTTGTCTTCTTCGTCTACGCCGTGTTCTTCCAGATGGGGCCCGCGGCGGTCGCGGACTTTCTCGACTCCCCGTACAACCGGGTCGCCGACGTGAAGATGCTTTACTTCTTCGAGCAGATCAGCCCGTTCGGTGCGAAGGTGCTGCTCGCTCTGGTGGGGCTGTCGATCGTGATCCCGTATTTCTGGTGTCGTTACCTCTGCCCCTACGGCGCTTTGCTCGGAGTGGCGTCTTTGCTGTCACCGCTCAAGATCACGCGCGACGCCGCCTCGTGCATCGACTGCAACCTGTGCACGAAGGCCTGTCCCTCGCGGCTTCCCGTCGCCCGCCTCGCCCGCGTTCGGTCGGACGAGTGCTTCGGCTGCCTCTCCTGCGTGGCCGCCTGCCCGGTGCCCCGCGCGTTGCGCGTGGAGACACCGGCGCCCTGGCGGATGGCGGTGCCGCCCGCGGCTTTCGCCGCCCTTATCGTCCTTCTCTTCGCGGGCGGGACACTCGCCGCTCGCGCCCTTGGCTTGTGGCACAATGAAATCTCGGTCGAAGAATACGGGCGCCGTATCCGCACGATCGACTCGCCGCAGTACGGCCACACCCAGGGGAGGGTCCCGAGCCGCGCGGAGTGGGAAGCGGCGGAGGCGGCCCCCGCGGTCGAGGAAGCCGGGAAGATTCGCTAGGAAGCCTGGGTTACGCTCTTGCGATGAGATTCAAGTGCCGGCCGGTCGGACTCGACTTCATCCAAGGGGCGGCCTACCGCTTCGAGAATGTTGTGGAACTCGATGCCGCGCCCGAGGCGGTGTTCGACATCTTCGCGGACGGCGAGAGCTGGCCCCGCTGGTTCGAGGGAATCCAGCGTGTGGTCTGGACGAGCCCGGAGCCCAAGGGTGTGGGAACCACGCGCACGGTCACGCTGACCACGATGACGGTGTACGAGCACTTTCTCGCCTGGGAGCGCGGCCGGCGTTTCGCTTTCCGGTTCGAGGGCTCCTCGCTGCCCCTTTGCCGCGCGGGCGTCGAAGACTATCGGCTGGAGGATCTCGGCGGCGGCCGCACCCGGTTCCACTACGGCGTCTACCTCGAGCCGTCGCTCGTCGTTCGCTTGGCCGGCCCGATCGCGCGCTTTCAGTTCACCTCGATGTTCCGCAAAGCCGCCGAGGGCTTGAAGACTTACGTCGCGATGCCGCGCAGTAAATCGTAGCCGCCTCTACTCATTCGCCCGTCAGCGTTCCGGCGACATTCAGCACACTACCCGGGCATCGCAGGAGAGGAACGTCTCAGGAGCAGGCGATACTCGACGAACGCGAGGGATCCGACGAACAGGCCTTCGAAGGCTACGAGCGCTCGGCCGAACGGGGTCGCGAATGGCCAGGTTGAGACGAGGATGACCGCGCAGACCAACGCCCATCCCCCATTGGCGGCGACCAGCCAGACCATGGATCGACGCGACGGTGTTCTGCCGCTTGAGGCGCGCGCGGCAAGTGCGCTCGAGTAGCTGGCGTAGGCGAGGTTCGCCAGACCCATAAAGAGGACAAGGCTTTGGGAGAATCCCTGAAGCGCCGCCAGCCATTCCCTGAACGCGACGACCAGAATCCCCGCGGTGGCCCCGGCGCCGCCGTCAAGCCACAGCAGGGCGCGCTGACGCTGGTTCAGCGGTTCGCCTCTCGACGCGCGGATTCCGCTCAGTTGGCGAGCGTCCGAAGCTCTTCCTGCTTCTGCCGGGGGCCGAGGGTGATGAGTATGTCCCCCTCGAGGATCTCCGTTTCGGGCGGCGGGTTGAACAGCATCCGGCCGTCGACTCGCTTGATGGCCACGACGATCAGACCGAGATCCTGGCGAAGGCCGGTATCCCGCAAGGCCCGGTTGCAGAGCGAACTGCCCCGCCGCACCTCGGTTTCCTCGATCTGCAGGGCCATGTAGTCGCTGCGGGTGGCGAGTTCGATGAAGTCGACGACGCTCGGGCGCAGGACGGCCTGGGCCACGCGTTGCCCTCCGATCACGTAGGGCGAGACCACGCGCGATGCTCCCGCGCGCATCAGCTTCTTCTCGGCGGCTTCGTCCTCGGCCCGGGCGACGATGAAGACCTTCTCGGACATGAGGCGCGCGCTCATGGTGATGAACAGGTTGTCGGCGTCGGAGGCGGCCACGGTCACGAGGGTCTTGGCCCGGTCGATTCGGGCCCGCCGCAGAGTTTCGTCATGGGTGGCGTCGCCGGCGAGGGCGACCCCGTGCTCGCTGCTGAAGTCCTTTAGCAACTCGGCGTTGCGTTCGATGACCACAAAGGGGATGTTCTGCTGGGTGAATTCGTTCGTCACCAGCCGGCCCATGCGGCCGTATCCGCAGATGATCACGTGATCGCGAAGGGAGTGGAGTTTCTTTTCCATGCGGTTCCTGCCTAGTTGGCCTGTCAGTTCGCCGCCCACGATGGAGCTGATCGCGGAGGTGGCGGTGTAGAACAACGAGAAGACGCCGGTCAGGAGCAGACCCATCGTGAAGATGCGCCCGGCGGTGGTGAGGGGATGGACCTCGAGATAGCCCACGCTGGTCAGGGTGATCACCGTCATGTAGAGCGAATCGAACGCCCCCCAGCCTTCCACGACCATGTACCCGATCGTCCCGCCGACCACCAGGACGATCACGACGACGACGGCCAGAACCAGGGCGCGATATCCGGCGGGAATGGGTTTCAATCGGCGGCCTTTTGTGCGCGCGTGGGCGCGGTGGGAATCATAGGCCCCCCAGTTGACGTCATCCCCCCGGGTACGCATGGCGTGCCGTCGATTTATTCGGGCTCCATGGAAGGGCGCCCGTGCTAGGTTTCATGGGAAGTTGCGGCCCCCTCTCCTGAGCACTGAACCCGAGGACTGTTGACCATGCGCGCCATTCGCCTTCTTCCCACTCTCATCCTTCTGTCGCTCGACGGCGCGGCCATGGCCCAGCCGGGCCGGGGAAACCCGCCCGCACAGGCTTCGGCCTTGACACCGGCGCCGGAGACCAAAGCCGCGGACGCTCGCCCGGCCCTGCCAGCACTCGACAACTACAAGCAGACCCAGCACACCAGCCGGGTGGGAGGGTCGCCGGTTGCGTACACCGCGACTGCGGGCACGCTCGCGCTCACCAACGCGACCGGCAAGCTCCGGGCCAACGTCTTTTTTGTGTCCTACACAAAGGATGGAGTTCCCGCGGGTGGGCGGCCCCTCACCTTCGTCTTCAATGGCGGCCCCGGTTCCGCCTCGGTCTGGCTCCACATGGGCCTTGTGGGTCCGAAGCGGGTTCAGATGGGGGACGACGGGTTTCAGCCGGCGCCGCCCTAATCGCTGGTCGACAACGACGACAGTCTGCTCGACGTGGCCGACGTTGTGTCGATCGACGCAGTGTCCACCGGCTACTCGCGCATGGCCGAAGGCGAGGACGGCAAGAACTTTCACGGCGTTCGGCAGGACATCGAAGCGTTCTCCGATTTCATCCGCCTCTATCTCACGCGCTTCAACCGCTGGTCGTCACCCAAGTACCTCCTGGGTGAGAGCTACGGAACCGTCCGTTCCGCCGGCCTCTCCGCCGACCTCCAGGCGCGCCACGGTATCGAGCTGAACGGAATCATCCTGGTGTCTTCCGTCATCGACTTTTCAACCCTGAGCGAAGCGCCGGGGAACGAGATCAACTACGCGAGCTTCTTCCCGACCTTCACCGCCACCGCCTGGTACCACAAGCGGCTCCCGGCGGATCTTCAAGCCATGGACATCGCGAAGGTTTCCGAAGAGTCCCGGAGATTCGTCTGGGGGGAGTACATGACCGCTCTGCTGAAGGGCAGCCGCCTTACTGCGGCCGAGCGAAAGGACCTCGCGGCGAAGGTGGCGCGCCTGAGCGGGCTTTCCGCCGAGTTCGTCGAACAGGCAAACTTCCGGATCAGCCCCGGGCGTTTCCGCAAGGAGCTGCTGCGCGACAAGCGTCTCGCCGTGGGCCGCCTCGACAGCCGCTACATAGCACTCGACCGTGACGCCGCCGGAGAGACCAGCGAATTCGATCCCTCCAATACCGCGCTCCAGGGGGCATACACCGCGATCTTCTCGGACTACGTGCGCAATCAGCTCAAGTGGGAGAGCGACCTTCACTACTACACTTCCGGGAACGTCCGACCCTGGGAATACGAGCAGGGCCGCTATCTGAATCTCGTCGACAACCTGCGCTCCGCGATGGCGCGCAACCCCTTCCTCAATGTCTTCGTCGCGAACGGCTATTACGACATGGCGACGCCCTTCACCGGCACCGAGTACACCTTCGACCACCTCGGCTTTGAGAAGACCTACGCGGATCGCATCAGCATGGGCTACTACGAAGGCGGGCACATGATGTACAGCCGTCCGACCATGCTCAGGGCGCTGAAGAACGATATGGCGCGGTTCATCAAGAGGACGCAATCGGGGAAGTAACGCGACAGTTTCAGGGCCTTCTACCTACCTCCGCGGTCCGCATCGCCGGTCTGGCGCCTGTCTCCCGACACGCGGCTTGGGTCCTGCGAGATTCTGAGCGCGCTCAGCGCGGGCGAGCGCTTCTCGGGACAAGGAACGAGCCGCGCGCCCGTGCTAAGGTGCGTGTCATGGAAAGGCTGAATCTGACACTCGACAGTGACACGTCCAGACGATTGGCTCGGCACGCTAAACGGGCGGGCTCGCCTCGGGCCACTTACGCCCGAGGGATTCTCCGCGAGGCCCTCGAAGCACGGGAGGCTCTCGAACGAAGGAAGAAGCTGGCCGCGGACTACGTCGCGGGGCGGGCCGATGCCGGCAAGCTCCTGAAGGATTTCGAGGGCGCGCAGCTCGAGTGGTTCGATGGAAACGACTGACGACCTGGACATCAGGCGCGGCGACATTCTCTGGATCAGCTGCGATCCGTCGATCGGGGTCGAGCCGCGCAAGACGCGGACCTGCGTCGTCGTCTCCAATGATGTCGCCAACCGCTTTGGCCAGGCCATCACCGTCGTCCCGACCCAACGCTACACCGCCGAGCGAGCGCAGCGCGGCTATATGGTCGATCTGCGAAAGCCCGGTTCCAACCTCAAGGAGGCCCGCGTGGCGAACGCCTCGATGCTGATGACCTACGACCGAAGGCGCGTGGTGTCCCGGGCGGGCCGGCTCTCCGCCGAGGCCGAGCGAGCGCTCGACCAGGCCCTGGCCCTCCACCTCGGGCTCGCCTCCCTCTGACGGTCCCGGCCTCCGCTCTTGACCCATGACCTCAAGGTTGGGAACCGCCGCCTCACGTCGTCGACCTCAAGGGCCAGCAACTTCCGCCTTGCTGTGTTGCCTCTCGCACAGCCGCGCGATGGACCGACTCGGTAATAGTCGAGCCCCTGCCGCCCTACGACCTGGGGTTCTCATGATTCTCCTGACCTTCTTCGGCGACTCTTTGCGGGCCGGGTTTTGTACGAGGGTTCGCGCTTCCGGTTGTGGGACCTAAGGCCCCCGTCAACTTTCGAATAGGTCGGACCTATCATCAAGCGAAATGCGATCTGATACCGGACAATATTCACGGCCCTATCAATTGTCAAAGTCTCCTGAACCTGGAGAGTTCAAATAGGTCAGTCCAGACTCTTGACACCCGGCTTCCTGTGAGCTACGTTGCCCTTGGTCCCTGCCTTCAGGCTCCCGGCCGCGGTGAGGATTTCGACAAGATCCGGATCGGCACTGGACAGCGCCGGATACACCTCATGGATTCACGAAAACACATTACAAAAGGACGCTCCCATGAAACGACCCCTCAGAACACTCGCCTGCACCGCTGCCCTCCTCGCCTGCGCGGCCGTGGCCGTCTTTGCCCAGGCCACCACGGGCCGGATATCGGGGAACGTCAAGGACACCACCGGGGCGGTCGTCCCCGGCGCCAACGTGGTCGCCACCGAGTCCCGCACCAGCTACACGCGCACGGTTGTCACCGACGGGAAGGGTCACTACGTCATGGTGGCGCTGCCCCTCGGCTCGTACAGCGTCACCGCTGAGCTGTCAGGCTTCCGGAAGGCGTCGCGGTCGGGCTACACCCTGGTGGCCGATGGACGCATCACCGCCGACTTCTCCCTCGAGATGGGCGCTCTGACCGAGACCGTGCAGGTCACGGTACAGGGCGAAACCGTGAACACCACATCGGGTGAGATCTCCCGCACCATCGACCGCGCGCAGGTCCAGAATCTCGCGCTGAACGGCCGCAACTACCTTCAGCTCACGACCCTCATTCCAGGCACCCCGGATCTGAACCCCGATGCTCTCAGCATCATGACCGGCCTGGGGATCAACACATCCATCAACGGAAGCCGCAACAACGCGACCCTACTGACCGTGGATGGCGGCTTCAATATGGACTCGGGCAGCAACAACAGTCAGATCAGCAACGTGGGCGTTGACTTCATCGAGGAAGTGTCCATCAAGACCTCGAATTTCTCCGCGGAGTATGGGCGCAACTCGGGCGCCGCGGTCAACGTTGTGACCAGAGGCGGCTCCAACGCCTTCCACGGATCCGTGTTCGAGTACCTTCGAAACGAAGCGCTTGACGCCAACAACTACTTCAACATCACGAGGAAGGTAGCGAAGTCGGACCTCAAGTACAACAACTTCGGCGGCGCTCTCGGCGGCCCCATCATGAAGGACAAGTTCTTCTTCTTTGTCGGCGCCGAGTGGAAACAGATCGACCGCTTCTCGAACCCCTCGCTCCAGACCCTGCCCGACTCCAGGATGCGCTCGGGTAACTTCTCAGCCCTCGCCACCCCGATCAGGGATCCCCTGACCGGGCTCCCCTTCCCCGGCAACGTCATCCCGGCCAATCGCATCACCGCGGACGGGCAGGCGATCGCAAAACTTTTCGAGCGAATGGCAGGCGCCGCCCAGTCGTACCAGGATGTCCCGAGCGCCAATAACGCCCTCTTCCAGCGAGCGAACCCGTTCCGGTGGCGGCAGGAGATGGTTCGTCTCGACTACAACCTCAACAACTCCCATCGGCTGACCACGCGACTGCTCCTGGACCACTACGTTCTCACCGACCCTTACGGAACGTTCATCGGAGGCAATCTCCCCACCGTCCCCACCGACCGCAACCGGCCCGGCCGCAACCTCCAGGCGAACCATATCTGGACGATCAGACCCACCCTCCTGAACGAAGTGAAGTTCAACTACTCGGGTAACGGTCAGAAGGTCGACCCCGTGGGTGACACGTGGGCGCGCTCCACTTACGGATTCCAGTTCCCGCAGCTTTACAAGGCCGGAGGGACCTACGAGGACTCCATTCCAAACGCGAGCTTTACAAACTATGCGGGATGGCTCAGCGCCAGTGCGGCGCTTGTTTCGCCCACTCAGGACTTCGCGCTTACCGATACCCTGACCTGGCTCAAGGATGCCCACACCGTCAAGGCCGGGGCCTTGTATGTCTACAACACCAAGAAGCAGAACGGCCGCTCCAACTACGCGGGCACGGTCAACTTCAGCCCCACCGGGAACCCCAACAGCACGGGCAACGCCTTCGCCGATGCCCTGCTCGGCAACTTCCGCTCGTACAGCGAAGCGCAGCTCGACCCCGTCGGGTACTTCCGCTTCAAGCAGTTCGAGGCCTTCGTGACCGACGACTGGAAGGTCGGCAGGAACCTGAGTGTCGAGGTGGGCCTCCGCTACGGATATCACATCCCGACCTACACCGCGGGTAACAACCTCACGGGCTTCGATCCCGCGAAGTACAACCCCGCCCAGGCGGTCAGGCTCAACACCAACGGAACCGTCGTTCCCAACAGCGGCAATCGCTTCAACGGCCTGGTCCGGCCGGGCGATGTTCCCGCAAACCAGGTTGCGAACGTCCCCAACGCCGGCTCGCCTTTCGTTCTCGCGCTGCCCCTCGCCCCGAACCGGGGCTTGTACAACACGCAGCATCTGTTCATGCCGCGTTTCAGCTTCGCCTGGACGCCGGACGGCTCGGCGCGGACCGCGGTGCGTGGCGGGGTGGGGCTCTCCTATGACCGGCCGGAAGGGAACTTGTACTTCTCCCTGCCCAACAACCCGCCCTTCGCCGATTCCTCCTCGTTCGAAAATGGAAACCTGTCCAATCCCGGCGGGGGCACCGCGGCCGCCCTGGCGCCTTTCGGTCAGGTCGATTCGATCGATCCCGATCTCTCCATCCCGCGAAGCTGGAACTGGAGCCTGTCGGGGCAGCGTGAGCTTGGCTTCTGGGGGATGTTCGCCGAACTCGCGTATGTCGGCGCCAAGGGACAAAACCTCCTGCGCCAGCCCGACATCAACCAGGCGTCGTTCGCGGAGCTCGAGGCGAATGCCCGGGGGGCCAGGCTCCCCGTGAACTACCTCCGCCCGTACAAGGGTTACTCCTCCATCCGCCAGCGCATATCCGATGCGAGTTCCAGCTACAAGTCCATGCAGGCGTATCTGGCCAAGCGTACGGGCGATCTGAAGTTCACCCTGAACTACACCCTGAGCAAGTCCACCGACAATGCGAGCGGCAATGGCGACAACCC
>JANNJB010000247.1:0-11853 GCA_031405615.1 Vicinamibacteria bacterium
GTCCACAAAGGGTCCGTCGGAATGGGCCTATTGTAGTGCGCGAAGGGCGGCTAGTCCCAAACCCCGAGCTAGCGACTTTGCTCTGGCGTGGGTCCGCGAAGCGGAGCCACGCAGGAATTCGGCCTGCGCTAGCAGCGCTTCATGTCGCTAGCTCGGGGTTTGGGACTAGCCGCCCTTCGCGCACTACAATAGGCCCATTCCGACGGACCCTTTGTGGACGGCAGAGGTTTCTAGGAGCGCGCGTACGGCGCCCAAAAGAACCACCAATAGGAGAGTCAAATCAATGTTGCGCAAACTTCTTGTCGGGGCCTTGATGCTGCTGGTTTCGACCAGCGCCTTCGCCCAGTCGCAGGCCATGAACGGCCTCATCGAGGGTGTGGTGAAGGATTCCTCCGGCGGCGTTCTTCCTGGAGTGAACGTCACGGTCACCAATACCACGACCGGCGAAAGCAAGACCTACGTCACGGACTCGACCGGGAACTACCGGGCCCCTCTTCTCTCTCTCGGCGCCTACAAGGTCCGGGTCGAACTTTCGGGCTTCAAGGCCTACGAGCGCGCGGGCTTCACTCTCTCCGCCGGCCAGAACGTCGTGGTGAACGCGACGCTTGAAACCGGCGTGATGACCGAGACCGTCACCGTCACCGGAGAATCTCCCGTCGCGAACCCCGGCAAGGTCGACATCGGCCGCACCATCTCCGAGGACGAGATCAAGAACCTTCCCCTGGTTTCCCGCAACCCCTACAACTTCGCGTTCCTGCAGCCCAACGTCACCGGTTACGAAAACAACGAGTTCGGCGCGGCCCGCATCAACGGCAACGGCTCGCAGATGCACACGAGCTACCAGATCGACGGAAACACCAACACCCAGAAGGACCGCGCCGGCCTGCGCCTCCTCCCCGTCTCCGAGATCGTGGTCAAGGAAGTCCGCGTCCAGACGAGCGGTTTTGCCCCCGAGTTCGGCCAGACCACAGGCATGGTCTACAACGCGATCACCCCGTCCGGCTCGAACAATCTTGGCGGCTCGGTCAGCTTCCGTCTCCGCCGCAAGGACTTCTCCGAGACACCGTTCTACTTCACCGGCACCCAGAAGCCCGACACCCACGTCAACAACTCCACCTTCACCCTCGGCGGACCGCTCCGTAAGGACCGGACTCACTTCTACGTGGGTTATGAGTACGTCGACCGCGATCTCTCGGCGGACCGGGTGATCGCTCAGTCGGTCAAGGACAATTTCGCGGCGGTGGGCCTCGGCGCCGACGCGATCGGCGACGGCGTGATTCCGGCCAAACAGAACGTCCATTTCGCGATCGCCAAGATCGACCACCAGTTCAACCAGTCGCACAAGCTCTCGGTCCGCGAGTTCTGGTTCAAGAACGCCTCTCCCTACAACGTGGGCGGCGGCGCCAACACGATTCAGCGCGCCACCGACTTCAACGACAAGATGAACTCGGTCTCCGCCCAGCTGATTTCCCAGTTCGGCGGGAACAAGGTGAACGAGCTGCGCGTGCAGTACGCGAAGCGCAACCAGAGCCGTTCGGCGAGCGATGGCTCGGTGACCGGCGTCGCCATCAACATCACGGGCGCCCAGGCCATCAACTTCGGCAACCCGCTCGACGCGCCCCAGAGCGCCGGTTTCGACTTCACCACCAAGATCTTCCAGATCGTCAACAACTTCTCCTGGACCGCGGGTAAACACTCCTTCAAGGCCGGCGTCGACGTTCAGGCCATCGACGATTCTCGCGTCAACACCCTGCGTGCCATCTATTCCTTCAATTCGGTGGCCGCCTACAACGCGGCCCGGAGCGGCGCCAATCCCCGCGGCTATTCCTCCTATACCCAGGATCTTGGTGACCCGACGGTTGCGTACAAGACCAAGTTCATCGGCCTATTCGTTCAGGACGACGTGTGGGTGACGCCGCGATTCAAGCTGCTCTACGGCGCGCGCTACGACCTCTTCGACGTTCCGGAATCCCGTCCGTTCGCGGCGAATCCGCTCGCCGCTTCGTTCAGGGACGACAAGAACAACTTCGCCCTGCGCGCCGGCTTTTCCTGGTCGCTCGACGGCGAGAGCAAGACGGTTCTCCGCGCAAGCTCGGGCCTCATGTACGAGCCGCCCCTCCTGAACCTGTATGAGGACGCGATTCTCAGGAACGGCGATCCGAAGTCCCTCACCTTCACCGGCGGTCCCACGGTAGCGGGCGCCCCCGCCTTCCCGAACCTCATCGCCTCCGCGACCCCGCCGAAGCAGGCGGTGATCGCAATCTCGCCCGACTACAAGACGCAGTGGGCGGTGCTCTCGAATATCCAGCTGGAGCGCGCGTTGACCGAGGACATCGCGATGAGCATCGGCTACATCAATTCGATCGGCGGCAACATGCCCGTTCTCATCGATACGAACCTGACCACGACCGCGGCAACGCTGGCCGACGGTCGGCCGATCTATAGCTCGACTCGCCCGAACAGCACGTTCAACGCAGTCGATGTCCTTCAGTCGACCGCCGAGGGCACCTACAACGCGCTCACCGTGACTCTGAACAAGCGGATGCGCAACGGCTGGCAGATGCAGGCGAACTACACCATCGCGAAGAGCGAGGACAACGGTCCGCTTCCGACCTACGTCCTCGCTACGGGCGACGATCGTGTGTCCGACCCGTCGAATCTCGACCGCGACAAGGGCCTGGCCCCCTTCAACCAGACCCACACCTTTGCCCTTTCCACCCTGCTCCAGCCCAAGGTCTCGGGCGACGGTTTCGGCGCGGCCCTCATCAACAACAACCAGCTCGGCCTCATCATCCAGGCCAACAGCGGTCTGCCCTTCAACATCCGGACGAACCGCGACCTGAACAATGACGGCAATGCCGCCAACGACCGCCCCCTTGGGATCGGCCGCAACACCGGCAAGCTCGGTAGCTCGGTCACCATCGACGGCCGTTACGTCCGCTTCTTCAACTTCGGGAAGCGCCGCCTCGAGATCTTCGGTGAAGGCAAGAACCTGCTCAATCGCCTGAGCGTCTCCGCCGTCAACCGCGTGGTCGCGACCGATGCTCTCGGCAACCCGACGACCGCGATTCCCTCGACGATCATTCGCTGCGGCAGCCCCGCGATCACGCCCTGCGCCACCACGGCCTACGATCAGCGGAGCCTGCAGATCGGCGCCAAGATAACGTTCTAGCGGTCCACACGTAAGCCGAAAGGGCGGCCACAAGGGCCGCCCCTACTTGACGATTAGGTAGTGGCGCAGGAACGTGGTGGTGCGGGTCCATGCGTCACCGGCCGCATCCTTGCGGTAACCCTTCCAGGGGTTGTTCGGGTTGGCGAACGCGTGGGGCGCGCCCGCGTAGATCTTCAGGTCGAAGGTCTTTCCCGCCTTCTTTGCCGCGGCCTCGAACTCCTTCGCTTGCGCGGGAGACGGTCCTTCATCGTCGCCGCCGAAATTGCCGAGGATGGGGGCTTTGATCTTCGCGATCGAGCCTGGGTCGGTGGGCAAGGCGCCGTAGTAAACCACGGCGGCGGCAAGGCTCGGTTCTTCGACGGCAAGGGTCAGGGCGTTTCGTCCGCCCATGCACCATCCCACTGAAGCGATTTTCGCCGGCACCACGTCCTTTCGCGCCTTGAGAAACGCGAAGGCGGCCTTCATGTCGCGGTTCTGCCGGTCAATCGGCGTGCCCATCATGAGCTGGTGGGCCTCCTCGGCGTTCGCCGTGACCTTCCCGCGGTACAGGTCCAGGGCGAGAGCCACGTAGCCCTCGCGGGCCAGGGCGCGCGTCTGATCCTTGATCCAGCCGTCGAGGCCCCACCATTCGTGGAGGACGATCACCGCGGGGAAGGGGCCGGGGCCGTCGGGCCTGGCGAGGAAGGCCGAGACATTCTCGGTTCCGCTCCTGAAAGTGACGGTTTCCTCAGCGGCTTGCGAGGCCGAAGCGGCGAGCAGAAGGGAAGCGGCAAGCGAAACCAGACGTTTCATGGGAGTTCTCCTTTGGTTTGGGACCCCCAAATTACCGCAGTCTCGGGGCCGGACCGACCCCCTATTTGCCGGGAGTGAGAACCAGGAGCACCTGACCGGCGCCCGGACGGACATTGTCTTCACTTGCGACCGGGTCTTTGGGATCCTTGCTCATAGGGTCGCCGTCGCGGTCGACCCTTGCGTCGATGCGCATGAGACCGGGAAGAGACTCACCCGACATCGAGTCCTTCTCCGAGAGCGTCACCGTGATGGGGAAGTTGACCGCGGCCACCCGTTTCACCGCGATGGGCGGGCCCGTTGCGAAGCCGGCTTCGCGGGCGATCACGAAGAGGATTGCGTCAGAGGGCACCCTCATGCCTTTCGGAAGATCGATCACCACGACCACGGAGGACGAGGACGACGACCCCGCCGCCGAGGGCGCAGCGGGAGCCGCTGCCGGGACCTCGGGATGATCGTTTTGAGCCGGTGCGCCGGGCGCATCGGCGGTGGCGGCGCTCGAGATCTGCTCGAACACGTTCGCCAGCACTTCCTTGTCTTCGGGGAACTCCTTCTGACCAGCCTGGATGGCCTCCTCCGCCCCCTTGCGGTTGTTCAACTGGAGACGCGCGATCGCGAGGTGGATATAGGCGTCTTCGATGCGCGGATTCTTCTTGATCGCGTCTGTGAGCATCGTCTCCGCCTGATCCGCCTGCCCCATCGCGACCCGGACCAGGGCCTGGTAGGTGAGAGCGTGCGGCTGGCCCGGCTCGACCTCGAGAATGGCCTGGGTCTGGTCGAAGACCTTCATGAGATCCCGACGCTGGAGGTACGCGCGGGTCAGTTCGACACGCTGGGCGATGTCGGTTGGAGCCTTGCGCACGGATTCTTCAAGAGCCAGAAGGGCCGCGTCCTCCGCGGCGGTCGTGGGCGGCGGTGACGAAGCCGCCGAGCCCATGGTATTCCCGCCCGTCGGGGAGCCGCCCTCGGGACGAACCGCGGACCCCGCAGAGGCGAGGTAGAAGAGGCCGCCGAGTGTTCCCATGGCCAGGATGCCGTACAGAAAGCCGGCGACGGCCGAGGCGGGTTTCGCCGGGGCCGCGGAGGCCGCCGGGGCGGAGGGAACGGGCCGCGCCGCGGTGGCCGCAGGTCGGGCGCCGGTCTCCATCTCCATCAGCACCTGCGCCGCTTCGAGTTCAATGGCCGCCTTCTCTTCCGGTGGCACGCCCTCGGCAAGCCGCCGGATCAGCGCGTCGTAACGACGCTGCAGGTCAGAAGTCCGGGAGGTCTCGGGCGCGTGAGCAGCGGCCTGGTGCGCCGCCTTGTTCTTCGAGCGTGTGGCCGCGACGACCGCACCCGCGACCGCGCCCAGAGCGAGCACGACCAGAGGGGGTGTCCAACTGAATTCAGCGGCCAAGTTCTTTTCCTCGTGTTTTTCCGAAGGGGGTCAGGAGGTTCCGGCGTCGCGCCTGATGCGCTCCAGATACTTCGCGAGGGCCGGGTCGACCGCCGGCGCGGCAGGAGCAGGCGGAGCGTCGGCCTGACTCGCCGCCGTGGCGGCGACCGGCTGCCGTGCCTTGTAAACGACGAACCACGCCCCGCCCAGGAGAACCACTGCGGGCAGAACCCAAAGCAAAAGGTTCAAGCCCTGCATCGGCGGCTCGAGCCGGACGAACTCTCCGTAGGAGCGCTCGAAGTAGCGCATCACCTGTTCCTCGCTGTAGCCCTGCGCGACGAGGTCGCGGATCTGCCCGCGCATCTTCACCGCCATGCCCGAGGGAGAATCTGACACCGCGACGCCCTGGCACACCGGACAGCGGAGCTTCACCGAGATCAAGGCCGCTTTCGCATCGATCGCGGCCTGGCTTGCGGGAATGGGTTCTTCGGGTTGACCCAGCGCCCCCACAACCGCGGCGTTGAGCCCGTCCTCGGGTTCGTCCGCCTCGCCCAGGATCGCGATCACCTCGGGAGGCAACGCCGGCTTTTCCTGGGCGGCCACGCCGTGAAGCGTGGCGAACAGGAATGCGGCCGCCACGACGCCTCGCATGATGAGTTGTCGAATCGCGCTTCTCATTTCCTTGCCGCCGCCAGTTTCGCAAAGATCGTGTCGTCATCGAGCGGGCCGACGTATTTGTCGACGATCGTGCCCGCCGTGTCGATGAAGAAGGTCTCCGGAACACCATAAACACCGAAGGCGATCGCGGCTTTGCCCTCGTCGTCCGCATAGGAGTTGTAAGCACTTCCGCGCTGGGCCAGAAAGTTCAAGGCGTTCTCCGTGCTGTCTTCGTAGACCACGCCCAGGAACGTCACATCGGGATTGGTTCGCGCCGCCGCGGTGAGGGCCGCGTGTTCCTGGATGCAGGGGATGCACCAGGTGGCCCAGAAGTTGACGACGACCGGACGGCCGCGCAGGGACGAGAGCTGGAGGGAGCCAGCCCCCGAGAGGTTCTTCATGCGCACGTCCGGCGCCGGTTTCTTGATCAGCGGCGAGGCGATGGCCGACGGGTTGCGGCCGATGTTCAGAAGCAGAAGGCCGAGCAGGGGAAGCGTCACCGCGAGGCCTATCGCGAGGACGCCCTTGTTCATGCCGCGGCCGCGCGCTTGACTCTCGGGCGCCAAGTCAGCGGACAACTTCGGCCTGGAGGTCGGGGGCCTCGACGGTGCGGCCCACCCGCATCGAGGAGGAGAGCGCCATCACCCCGCCGATGGCCATGATGATGGTGGCGATCCACAGCCAGCTCACCAGAGGGTTGATCATGATGAGCAGGCCCACGGTTTGGTTCTCTTCATCAATGTTCATGGCCGAAAGGTAGAGGTCTTCGATCAGACCGGTCCGAACCGCGGGTGTCCCGATCGACTCCCGCTGCGAGCGGTACTGGTTCATCATCGGCCGCAGCGCCTGGAGCGTCGTCTCGCCCTTCTTGACGCCGATGCGCGCGATCAGTGACGTTCGATGAGCCTCCTCCTCGCGTTCGACGCCTTCGAAGGTGAGGGTGTAGGCCCCAAGGGTCGTGCTCTCGCCCTGCTTCAGGGTGCGCTCGACCGAACGCCCGCTCGTGCTCGAAACCGCTATTGCGATGAAGGCGGTCACCGCCCCCGCGTGAGCCACGTAGGCCGCGAAACGGCGCAGGCCCGGTCCGAAAATGTCCTGCGAGATCGCTTTGAGGAAACCGTCGGTGCGGAACTTCATGCGCGTGCGCGCCGGGCGGAGCGCTTCGAAAAGGGTCACGTGCGCCGCGTAGCCCGCGAAGAAGAGCGTGATGAGGGTCCAGGGCGAGCGAATGCCGTAAGCAAGCGCCATCGCAAGTGCCACGAGGCCCATGCCCAGCGGGGGCAGGAGGCGCCGCTTGATTTCGTCCCTCGAACTGGCGCCCCACGGAAGGGCCGGGCCCACCCCCATCACAAACAGCAGCAGCGCGCCGATGGGAACGGTCATCCGATCGAAGTAGGGACGGCCGACGCTCATCTGAACGTTGCGCACCGCTTCCACGATCAGCGGGAACACGGTGCCGATGAGGACGGTGAACGTGAAGAGGACGAAGAGCATGTTCTGGGCGAGGAAGGCGGTGTCGCGCGAGGCGCCGCGATCAAGCTCGCCGTCGGGTTGCAGCAGATCCACCCGGAAACCGAGGAGAAGAACGCTTGCGAGGGTCGCCGCCCCGAGGAAGACCAGGATGGTCGGGCCGATCGCGCTCTGGGTGAAGGAGTGCACGGAGTTGAAGATGCCGGACCGCGTCATGAACGTCCCGAGAATCGTGAGCAGGAAACTCGCGATGACGAGGCTCATGGTCCAGCCCTTGAGCACACCTCGCCGTTCGGTCAGGATGGCCGAATGCAGCGCGGCGGTGGCGGTGAGCCATGGGAGGAGAGACGCGTTCTCCACCGGATCCCAGGCCCAGTATCCGCCCCATCCGAGCACCTCATAAGCCCACCAGCCGCCAAGGACCACGGCCACGGTGAGGAAGGTCCAGGGCGCCAGGAGTGACGTGCGGATGGTTCCGAGAAGCGTGGGCGAAAGCCGGCCCGCCATCAGCGCCGCGAGGGCCAGACCGAAGGGAATGGTCATGCCCACGTAGCCGCCGTAGAGGAACGGCGGATGGATCGCCATGAGCACGTGATTTTGAAGCAGGGGATTGGGCCCGGGACCGTCGAGGGGCACGTTGGCTACGGTTCCGAAGGGCTGGGCCGGGCCTGCGATCAGGAAGCAGAAGAAAGTCGCGGTGGCGAGCCAGACTCCGATGGCGGCGGGACGTGCGGGTCCATGTCCTTCGTTGAGACTCCGGGTGCCGATGGCGATGAAGACGGCGAGCACGCCGCCCCAGAAGAGGATCGAGCCCTCGAGAGAGGACCACAGACTCACGACCTTCACCCAGACCGGGAGATCGATGGAACCGACCTGGGCCACATACGAGATGGAGAAGTCGTTGCGGAGGAGACCGATCACCATCCAGACGTTCGCCAGGATCATGGTTGCCGCGAAACCGTAGGAACTCCAGACCGCGGCTTTGGTGAGATCGGCGCGTTTCTTCAGGAAGGCGGCGAACGCGGCGACCGTACCCGCGGAAGCGAACAACAAGGAGAGGAGGACGAGCCCCCGGCCGATCGACGCAGTCATGGGGAAACCCTTACTTCTTTTCCGGAGACGCCAGTTCGCTCGTCGAGTCCATCAGCTTCTTGAGGTTTATGGCAGCTGGATCGTCGGGCGCCCGGTACTCGTTTCCGTGAGAGACCATCAGGCGGTGCGATTCGAAAACGCCGTCGCCGGCCACCGTCCCTTCCACCACGACGCCGATGCCTTCCCGGAACATCTGGGGGGGCACGCTCTTGCAGCGGACGGAAAGCGACTTCTTTCCGTCGGTGACGGAGAAGCTCATGTTGGAGCCTTCACCTTTCTTGATCGATCCGGCCTCGACAAGGCCGCCCAGGCGAATGGAAGCCCCCTGGGCCTTGGGACCGGCGGCCAGGACCTCGGTGGGACCCCAGTAGTAGACGAGGTTGTTCCCGATGCCGCCCACCACGAAGTACAAAAGGGTGCCCGCGAATGCGCAAGCGCCCAGAGCCAGAGCCACTCTCTTCTTGCCGTCGTTTGAACTCATGACTTTGTCTCCTTGATAGCGGAACGTGAAGCATTGTCCCTTCGGAACACCGAATACGCATAACCGCCATAGACGAGAGCGGAGATGATGTAGACCGCGATCACGTATTCCCAGCCTCCGACGATTTCCCCGGTCATGCCGTGACTCCTTCCGCGGGCGCCGGTTCAAGGGGCGGCGGTTCGGAGCCCGCCTCCCGCAGCCGCGCCACGGTCTCCGCGCGGATCGAGATCAGGCCGATCATCAGGATGAGCACCGCGATGGCGTTCACGCGCAGGGGCCACACAAAGGCGGCGGACACCGTCTCGGGCGAAGACTGGATCTGGTGCAGCGAGTTCCAGAAACGGACGGAGAAGTAGACGAGGGGCACGTCGGCGGCGGCCACGATGGTGGCCACGGCGCTTACCATGGCGCGGCGGCGGGGCTCCTTGAGCGAAGTCCGCAGGGCCAGGATGCCGGCGAAGGCGAAGACCAGGATGGCGGTGGTGGTGAGACGCGGATCCCAGTTCCACCAGACCCCCCAGGTCGGCTTGGCCCAGATGGAACCCTGAATGGTGAGCAGGGCGGAGAGGACCACGCCCGCCTCCATCGTCGCCTCCAGCCGATCGTCCCAGAGCAGGTTGCCCTTGAGGAGATACATCAGCGCGCAAATGAAAGCGGCGGTGAGCATCAGGAGACCGATCCAAGCCGTGGGCACATGGATGTAGAAGATCCGATAGACGTCGCCCATGAAGATCTCCGCGGGGGCGAAGGTGAGACCCCATAAAGACCCCGCGGCGAGGAGGGCCCCGCCTACGCCGACCAGTGTTCTTGGCTTCATACGTTCTGCCGACCAGCCTATCAAGGCCAGGGGGGCAAACGAATGAGCCATATGAATTAGGGGCCGAAAGCAGGCCGATCCGTCACCTGATCAACTGAAACACTTGGACCCGGCTGTTGTCCCGGTCGGCGATGAAGGCCTCGTCCTTGTCATTGATGCAGATCTGGGAAGGGTGATTGAGCGACCCTTCCGCCCACCCAAGGTTCAGCTGCCTCGCGATGAACGACCCGTCGCGCCTTAAACTGACGATGCTGCTTCCGCTCCCAAGGACCACGAAGGTGGATCCCTTGCTGGTCGTCAGGTGGGTGGGCATCGTGGCCAGGGCCTCGCTCAGGTCTCCTCCGAGCGGGGCGAAGGCGGTGGCGTCCTTGTCGGCGAAAAACATCCTTCGATGGATCGAATCGAGCAGGAGAACGCCTCCCGCGGCGTCGACGGCCAGGTCGGAGCCGAAACCGATGTCGTTGGGGAACGGCAACGCCTTCTGGAACTGCCCCTTGGCGTTGACCACCAGGACGCGGGCGGAGGAGACATCGAGCACGTAGATGTTGTCGAGGAGGTCGATCGTGAAGGCCTTCGGGAGGATGGTGGTTGGAGGGGGCGCCCCCTCGAAGGCCAGCGCATCCTTGAACTCGCCCTCCGGACTCAGACGAACAATCCGCCGGTCTTTACCGTCGAGCGCATAGATCTCCCCTTTTGAATTCAGCTGCACGCGGACCGGGGTCGATAGCTCCGGGATCTTGATCACGCTTCCCCCGCTCACCGTCTTGTCCAGATAGGTGAAGCGGACCAGCCGACCGTTTGCCGTATCGGCGACCACGACCTTTCCGTTGGCGCCGCAACCGACACCTTCGGGGAGATTGAGGCCCGCTCCCTGGTCGTCGACGTACATCGAGACCAGATGCCGGAACTTCGCGGTCTGGGCGGCCGCGGGCTGCGCGCGCCCCAGGACGAGAGCGGAGGCAGCCAGGCACACAAATGCAATCTTCTTCACCCGAATCACCTCGCAAATTTCTTGTGACAGCCGCTGCACATCTCCACGTTGGTCTCGGCGAGGAGCATTCGTTTGAACTCGGTTCCATGTCCCTTGTGGCAGCTCAGGCAGTCGACGCGCAGGTTCTTGTTCCTCGGATCCACCGCTTTCTCGCCCAAGGGGTGCGCAGAGTGCAGCTCGTAGTCGTGGCATTGCTCGCAAAGCTTGATCACGGAAGGTTGATCGATGAGATACGCGCCGATCGAACTGTGGGGTGAATGACAGGCCACGCACATGCCGGTATCCACGGGCTGGTGTTTCGCGGGGAGCGCGGCGATCCTCTTCAGGGTGTCCTTGTGGCAGCCGCGGCAGAGTTCACGGGTGTCCGCCTTGAGGAGCTTCTCGTGGTTCGAGGCGTGAGGGTTGTGGCAATTCACGCAGGCTCTCTTGTCGGCCACCGGCCAGTGCAGGCGGGGCTTTGCCATGGTGGCGTTGACCATGTCGTTGTGGCATCCCTTGCACAGTTCGAAGCCGTTGCCCTTCGTGGCGAAAGGAACCGCGGAGTCCGGGCCTTCATGGCATTTGTTGCAAGTGCCGGTAGTGACCGGAGCATGGACGCTGGCCAAGAGCAACGCTGGTTCATTCGAACCATGGGGGTCGTGACAGGTCGAGCACGACGCCTTGGCCACCGGGTACTTCTGATGCCGCGCCACAAAGGCCGGGCCGTCCGGCTTGTGGCACTTCACGCACAGCCCGGGCATCGCGCTCTTCAGGAGATGGCCCGACTGATCCGAGCCATGCGGATCGTGGCAGGTCACGCACCCCTTCCGCACCGGGTCGTGCTTGAACCTGGCCTTGGTGACCGTCTCTCCGATCTCCTGGTGACAGCCAAAGCTCAGTTCATCGCCTTTCTTCACCAGGAGGCCGCGGTTGTCGGACGCATGAGGGTCGTGGCACCGCTGGCATTCTCCATCGGCGACGACTTTGTGAACGCTCTTCGCTTTCGCCGGAATGACGCGGTCATGACACC
>JANNJB010000248.1:0-15101 GCA_031405615.1 Vicinamibacteria bacterium
AACTTCGAGCCGCAGTCTTCAGGCGGGAGCACCGCGGCCCCCGCCTGATTCGGCTCACCAGCCCGCTTAGAAGACGTAGCGGAGCGCAGCCTGGAGCGTTCGCGGGGTATAGGCGGAAGCCCCGGTGGTGATCCGCCCGAAGTTGACGCTCGCGATGTCGGTGTTTGGGAAGTTGTAGAGGACCGCGTTCGTCACGTTGTAGGCCTCGATACGGACGACCAGACGATGAGTCGAGACCGGCTTGAAGGTCTTTGAAAGCACGAGATCGAGAGTCCTCACTCCATCACCGAAGAACGCGTTGCGCGGCGAGAGATTGCCGTAGTCCGCGGGAGTGGCGCGCCGGAAGCCGCTCAGCGGTAGCTTCGTGGTTGAGGTCGCGGGGTCGTTCACCACCACACCGATGAGGGACGGATCCACGAGCACCGGCCGGCCTTCCGCGAAGCCGTCGAAGTTCGTGTCAATGCCTCCGGTGTCGATGACGGTAAAGGGCGTGCCCGACGCGAGCTTGAGGGTGAAGCCCAGGCTCCATCCGCCGAGGACCTGGCCGACCAAGTCCTTGCGGTCCGCGAAGACAGGCAGGCGATAGAAACCGCTCAGGGTGAAGCGATGCGGGGTGTGGAAACGGGAGTAGCCCTTCGCCAGCTTCGCGTCCGGCCCGAGCTGGTTGGAGTCGCCCGCCCCCACGAAGGTGGCTTCGGAGGTGTTGTCCTCGGCCACCGAACGCGTGTAGTTCATCTGGAAGTCGAGGCCGGAACTGAAGCGCTTGATCCATTCGAACTGGACGCCGTCGTACCAGGACTGGGCATTGTTCGTGACCACGGTGTTCGTGTTGTAACGGGCATCCGGCCGGCGGTCGTTCGTCCTCGGCACCCGGGCCGAGATCTCATTCGCGGCGATGGGCACGGCGGTGGGACAGGTCGCGGTCGTGCCGATACCCGGCGTTCCCGTGCCCGCGCAGAGGAAGTTCGCGGCGAGGACGTAGGTCGAGCCGGGTCCACCCGGCGGGACCGGCAGATTGGAGAGGGAGTACCGCAGCATGTCCCGGCCGCGGATTCCTGTGTAGGTCACCCTCAAGGATGAATTCCAAGGGATCTTCCTCTCGAAGGTCAGATTCCACTGGTGGGTGTAGGGCATCCGCAGGTTCGGGTCGATCTCGGTGAGGGTCACGCGTGCGGTCTGCGCTCCGCCCGGCTGGAATACGAAACCGTTCGTGGGATCGGCGAGGTTCGTCGAACCGGTGAAGGCGAGGGACGCTGCGTTCGGCGGGTTTGTTCGGACGGAGGCGCCGCCCTGCGAGAAGATCGACTGGAAGAGACGGCCGTGGTAGATGCCGTATCCACCGCGCATCGAACCGTTGCCGGGGCCGCCGAAGATCTTCCCGATGACGCCGCCATCCTTGTTGGGGGCCCAGGCGAAACCGACGCGCGGCTCGATGTTGTTCTTGTCGGTCTTGTAGCCGTAGGTGATCCGGTTCTGCGCTTCGGTGGGCGCGCCTGCGATCTCATAACGCAGGCCGAGGTTCAGGGTGAGATTCGGCCGGATCTTGAAATCGTCCTGCACGTAGAAGTTGTACTCCTTGATACGGTTCTCGAGGAAGTCCGGACCGTAGGCTTTGGTGTAGGTGGTGACGCAGCCGTCGAAAAACGCAGCGTAGGCCGACGAGTAGGTGGTGCCGCCGCAGCTGGCGCTGAAACTCCAAAAGCCCCGGTGGAAACTCTGGGAGACATCGTCGAGCTTGGAAATGCGGACATCCGTGCCCATCTTCAGGGCGTGCCGGTTCCCGATCAGAGTCGTGAAGTTGTAGACGAACTGATGGTCGAGCTGATCGCGGAGGATCGGGAAGTTTCCGGCGTTGCCGATGATCGAGCCTGAGACCGGCGAGCCGGCAAAGCGGATGACCGGGGTGGTGTTCCCGCCCTTGATCTCGACGTTGGTGTCGCGGATCCCGAGACCGTAGCGGAACTCCCCGGTGGCACGGGGCGAAAAGGTGCGGGTCCAGGTGATGCCGAAGTTCTTCTGATTATTCCGCTGCTGGGTCGCCTCCCCGATGACGATGTCCTCGTTGGTAAAAAGCTGTTTGGAAAACTGGAACCGCGCGGTGACATGATCCGTGGACGAGACGTTGTAGTCGAGTCGACCGCTGTAGTCGCGGACAGGTTGATCAAAGTCAGCTACATCCACATAGGTGCGGTTGCTGCGATTGAGAGGATCATTCGGAGTGAGTGTCCCAAATCGCGCGAGAACCGACTCGATGAAGGCGCGATTGGCGGGCGTGTCGTTGCCGCGGGTCAAACGCGGCAGCGCCTTGTCGGCGGCGGTGATGAGGTCGCGAGTGTAGGTGCCCTCGCCCGACCGGCGCGCGTGCTCTATCGAGACGAAGGCAAAGAGCTTGTCCTTCTTGATCGGCCCCCCGAACACGGCGCCCCATACGTTGCGCGCGTTGATGGGCTTGGCCGCAGGGAACGGCGCGAAGAAACTTCGCTCGTTGAAGTCGTTGTCCTGTCTCGAGTAATACGCCTCGCCTTTGATGGCGTTCGTGCCCTGCTTGGTCTGAACCAGAACCACCGCGCCATAACCGCGTCCGAACTCCGCCGAGTAGGAGTTCGAGACGACCTGGAATTCCTTGATCGTGGCCAGCGGCACACCCTGCCGGTTCTGGTTCTCGGAATAGTCGTCGTTGTTGACGCCGTTGATCTGGAACGTGGCGCCGCGCGTCCCGGTCCCGGAGAAGTTGATCGACGAACCGGAGGAAGCCGTGGGGTTGTTCTGGCCCGAAGTCGGGTTCTCGTTGAAGCCCGCGAAGGTCTCGGCCAGGGAGAGGAACTGGTTCACGTTGTTCAGGTTCATGGCCGTGGGCTTCTCCATGATCTGGTCGGACGTGAGCGAGCTCTGGATCGTCCCCGACGTCGTGTTGATCCGGGGCGCGTCCGCGGTGACGATCACTTCCTCGGCGACCGCGGGAGTGAGAGTGAAGTTCACGACGGTGCTGCTGTTGAGCCGCACCTCGATCTCATTGACCTTTCGGCCAAACCCGGAGAGCTCGGAGGAAACGCGATACCGTCCGATGGGCACGAAGGGCATCTGAAAGAATCCCTCACCGTTGGTGACCGAGGTGCGAAGCTGCCCGGTTTCCGTGCTGCGCAGTTGGACGTTGACTCCGGGCAGTCGTCCGCCCTGGGAGTCTTGAACCGTGCCTTCCACCGTGCCGCTCACCGTCTGAGCCTGCGTGGTGGATACACCGAGCGTGAATGCCGCCGCCAGAAAGAAGGCGAACCGCCGTAGCCTGAAGCTCATTTGAGATCTCTCCTCATGAGAGGCGCCGCGCAAAAGGCAGCCACCTCGATTGGTTTGGAGTCAGATTAGGCGCGGACCGGTCAAGGGGTCAAGGGACGAACCCCGCGAAGTCTAAAACTCGATGCGAGCCCCCAACTGAGCGGTCCGAGGCGCAGCACCGGCTCGCAAAGCGGTCAGCCGCAGGAAATTGGTCGAGAAGCGGTCGCCGGTCGGGTTGTCGAAGTTCGCTCGATTGGTGAGGTTGAAGATCTCGCCAAACAGTTCGACCTTTCGGGCCCCCACGGTGATTCTGTACCCCAAGCGGATGTCGGCCTGGAAGAAAGAAGGGCCGCGCGCGCCATTGCGACCGCCTGCACTCTCCGCGGTGATGGCGTTGGCGCCCGCTCCGGAGTAGGTTCCCGCGGGGAGGGGCTCAAAGAGGATGCCGTTCCGGTCGTTGTCGAGCGTGGTGTCTTGAATGGTGTAGGCCGTCCCCGAGACATACCGAACGATGGTTGCGAACATCAATCCGCCGGTCCTCGGCACCAACGCGGCGCCGCTGAACACGAGATTGTGCGGTCTATCAAAGTCGGTGGGCCCCTCGTTGAGATCGAGGCGAAGGTCGCTGAGCAGTTGGAAGTTGCTCACCGGGGCTCCGTTGCCGCTGGTGTTTCCGCGCCCCTTGGAGTACGTGTAGGAGACGCGGAACTGATAGCCGTGGGAATAGCGCTTTTCAACCCCCAGGAGAACGGC
This sequence comes from Vicinamibacteria bacterium, assembly GCA_031405615.1. Lineage (GTDB taxonomy): Bacteria > Acidobacteriota > Vicinamibacteria > Fen-336 > JAGNNV01 > JAGNNV01. The sequence goes on from JANNJB010000248.1 coordinate 4,027, forward strand.
GTCGTATTCGGTGCGCCCATCGTTCACGTAGGTGTTCACGTTGGACACGAAGCTCGAATCGACACGCTGAATGGTCGCGGTGCGAGCGGTGGTGGCGCGCAGGCCCGGATTGAGGTTCAACTGCAGGAACTGGTCGCGACCGAAGGCATGAACGTAGTCCACGTTGACCGACATGTCCCTTGATAGTTGCCGCTCCAAACCCGCGGAAATCTGATCGGTGTAGGGGATGACTCGGTCGGGGCTGTCCAGAAAGACGTTCCCCGTGTTCTTGAGCCTCGAACCGGCCGGATAGAGCGCGTTCAACGCAGCGCGGTTCAGCGTGGGACCGTTGACCAGAAACGGGTCCGTCGGCAGGCGTCCGGCCGACGGCCCGGGATCGATGTTGTTTGCGGGAAAGTTAACCGTGAACGACCGCGAGAAGACACCGTTGGTAATGATGTTGCTGATCAGTTCGAGGTGACTCTTGTCGTAGAACCGGCCCAGGCCCGCGCGAAGGGCGGTTTTGCCGTCGCCCTTGAGGTCGTACGCGAAGCCGATTCGAGGAGAGATGTTGTTCCGATCCACCGGATAGTCGTTGGGATCGGAGAAACGCGGGTTGTCTACTTCCGGCAGCGGGATCTTCTCGAGGTCGTAGCGAAGTCCGAGGCTTATGGTGAGTCGGTCGCCGGTCTTCCACTTGTCCTGTACGAACCCGGTAAAGAAGTGCTCCTTCTGTGTGTATTCCGAAGGGCCCGGGACTCGAATGGTCAGACGATCCGGGTACGTGCGCGGATCGGCGGAGTTGAATGGGCCATTGCTTCGTGAGAAACCGAAGGTGCCGTTCCAGTTGTCCTGAGCGCTCGAAAAGACCTTGACATATTGGTATTGGAGACCCGCGCGAATGCTGTGATCGCCTTTGGAGCCGGGGATGAACCACGAGAACGTGTTGTCGACCTGGTAGGCGTCATTCACACGCCCCTGCATGACCGAACTTTGCTGGTCGGTGAAGGTCTGGTAGGCGAGGGTGGGCTTGAGAAGATCTCCGCGGCCGCCGTTGCTGTTGAAGTTTGGATTTGCGAAAGCCACATCCTCCTGAGTGAAGCCCACACGGAAGGTGTTGAACTTCGTGTTGCCGAAGGAGGAATTGAGGGTCGCAACCAGGGTCTGGTCGACATCAGCCTCCTCACGCGACGCCGCTTCCGTCACGGCGCCGATGATCTGATTTTTCTGCGGGGAGGCCTCACGCAACCACCTCACGTTCCAGGACTGCTTTGCGCTGATCTGGTGATCGAAGCGAACCAGGGTGTTCCACACCCGGTCCTTGGTGACCGGCGAGGCGTTGAACTCGGGCCGCGCGGGGATATTGATCTCCGCGGCTCGGTCGTTCTGCACCCGCTCGACGCTGGTGAAGAAGTGAGCTTTGTTCTTGATGATCGGCCCCCCAAGGGTGAACCCGAACTGTTGGAAGCGGGTGTCGGGCTTCGCGGTGTTGTTCTGCTTGGCGAAGAAGCTCTTCTCGGTCAATGAAGCATCCTGGAGGTAGTAGAAAGCTGAACCCTTGAACTGGTTGCCGCCCTGCTTGGTCACCGCGTTCACCACCGCGCCGCTGGTGCGGCCGAATTCCGCGTCGTACTGGCTGGTGAGAACCTGGAACTCCTGAACCGACTCCACGGGTGTGCGAGCCTGGGTACCCGCGCGCTGGCCAATGACGTCATCGTTATTGTTTGCGCCATCGACGAGGTAGTTGTTGTTCCGGGCGTCCTGGCCGTTGGCATTGACCGAGTCCGAGCCGAAGGATTCGGTGGAGATGCTCGGCACGATCCCGGGCAAAAGGCCGAGGAATCCGACGAAATTCCGATTTATCGAGGGCAGAGAAACGAGGTCCACGCTCGTCAGACTGCCGCCGACCTCTTTCGAAGTCACGTCGACGATGGGAGCCTCGGCCGAGACCGTGAGCTCCTCTGCCCCACCAACCTGAAGGGTGATGTCGAGCGTGGCGGTCTTCCCGACCTCGAGGCGCAGATCCTTGAAAGAGAAGCGACGCAACCCAGAAAGCTCGGCGGTGAGTTCGTACCGTCCGGGCACGACACCCGAGAGGAAATATGTCCCGTCGGCGCTTGTCACGCCCTCTCGAAAGACGCCACTTGCCTGATTGCGGACGACCACGCTCACGCCGGGAAGAACTCCCCCGCTTGCGTCCTTCACCCGGCCGCGGACTTCGGCCGTCCCCTGCTGAGCCATGGCGGGCTGAGCCATGGCGGGCTGAGCCGGGGTAAGGGCGCTCAGGAAGAGGGACATTGCCAGTGCTTTTGTGCTTCGCATGATTACCTCGTTGAATACAGGGGGTTGAATACAGGCTTCGTATTCCTGACCGACAAGGTGAGCAACCGTCGTGCCGCCCCACCGCGCCCCGCCTCGGTGGTCCCAAACGTTGCGGCTTACTCCTCTGTCCGTGGATGGTTAGGGGGCGAGCGACAAACGCCCATCTCCGCGCAACGAACTGCGGGTTTCACTGCCTAATGCGAGGCTGCGGGGGAGGCGATGCAGGTCCTTGGAGTTCTGCTCCAAGGTACCGGATCAGCGAGAGAGCGCCGGACCTCGGTATCCCAGCCCCCTCAGGCCGGGGTGTGACGGAACGCCGCGCCACGGGAGTGCGGATCCCAGCCCGCCTCCATGGCGGAACGAATCGCGCGGCCCAGGATTTCGTTCCACCGATCGGTGTTCGGCAGGCGGTCGATCCCGAAGACTTCGAAGTGAACCTCGAGAATCAGTTCCTTGGTTTTCCCGGGCCGCACCCAGACCGAGACCGAAAGGCCCTTCAGTTCCTTTCGCCAGTCGAGGTGAATGGGATGCCGCTTCTCCCAGATCAGGTCGATGCCGTCCACGGTGACGGGATGCGGCTCGCTCACGCGCTTCTGGCGAAGCCCGCCCTTCATGAAGCCATCCAGCGGGTTCGGTTCGGGTGTCGCCGTTTCATGGAGTCCGAGGATACCGGGCGACGTCGCGGTAACCTCTTTCCTCTCGGGAGGAAATTTCCTTGAATTCGCGGACAATCCAGACCGGCGCGATCCTCCTCAGCCTCCTGGGCGCGGCCACTTCTTCCGGAACAGGCGCCGTAGCGTTTTTTGTTGCCATGGCCGCCGTGCTCCTCGGTTCGCTGGCGTGGACACAATCCCTGCGGGCGCAGGCGGAAGCCCGCGCCAAGAGCATCGCCGAGGCGGCCGCGGCGCTCCGGGAAAGTGAAGAGCGTTACCGAACCTTCGTGGCCAACAGCACCGAGGGCATCTGGCGCTGGGAGTTCAACGCTCCTTTCCCAAAGGGGGCGAGCCTTGACGAGCAGTTCGAGCACTTCGTGAACCACGCCTATGTCGCCGGGTGCAACGACGCCATGGCCCGGCTGTACGGGCTCAAGGACGCGGACGCGCTCACCGGACGGATGTTTTCGGAGGTCCGACGGCTGCGCGCGGTGGTGTCGAACACCGACAACGTGCGCGACTTCATCACTTCGGGTTTCGCGCCTACGGAATGGGAGACGAACTGGATCGACGAAAACGGCGCCTCCCGGTGGACGGCGAGCTCCGTGGTGAGCACCCTCAAGGACGGCGCGCTGATCCGGACCTGGTCGACCCAGCGCGACATCACCGCGCAAAAACGCGTGGAGGAGGGGCTTCGGCACGCCCTCTCTCTGGTGCGCGCGACCCTCGACTCCGCCACCGACGGCATCCTTGTCGAAAAGACGCATGGCGGCATCGTGGACGTCAACGAGCGTTTCGGCGCGATGTGGCGCGTCCCCCCCGAGATGTTGAGCCCCACGAGACGGCATGTGAAGGAACTCGGGCGTCACGCGGTCGAGCAGTTGCTCGACCCCGACGGGTTCCTGGCGCGCGCCCATGAAATCCTGGCGCAGGCCGACGCCGAGAGCTACGACGTGCTGCGGCTAAAGGACGGCCGGGTGTTCGAACGTTTCTCCCGGCCCCAGCGGCTCGGGGAAACCACGGTCGGACGCGTGTGGACCTTCCGGGACGTGACCGAACGCGAGCGGTCCATGATCGAGATCCAGGAGGCGAGCCGGCTGCTTGAAGTGAAGAACGCGGAGCTGGAACGGTTCACCTACACCGTCTCCCATGATCTCAAGAGTCCGCTCATCACGATTCGCGGCTACATGGGCCACCTCGAGGCGAGTGCGGCCGCGGGCGACATGGCGGCCTTCGCCGCGGACGCGAGCCGGATCAACCGCGCGGCCGCGAGAATGGAGGATCTTCTCCGAGATCTGCTCGAACTCTCCCGCGTCGGACGCGTTTTGAATCCCGATGAGAATGTGGGGATGGCGGATGTGGCTCAGGATGCTGCGGATCTGCTTCGGGGGCCGCTGGTCGATCGCGGGGTGAAGTTCGAAATCGAGGCCGGCCTTCCCGTGATCCGGGGCGACCGGCGGCGTCTTGTGGAGGTGGTTCAAAACCTCGTCGAGAATGCCGCCAAGTTCATGGGCCAGCAGAAGGACCCGGTGGTGCGCATCGGGGTTCGCCAGATCAAGGGCGAAACCGCCTTCTTCGTGAGCGACAACGGCATCGGCATCGACCCGCGCCACCGCGAGAAGGTCTTCGAACTCTTCGAGAAGTTGACCCCTCAAACCGAGGGGACCGGCGTGGGCCTCGCACTGGTGAAGCGGATCGTGGAGGCCCACGGCGGAAAGGTGTGGGTCGAGTCCGAGGGATCCGGCCGCGGCTCGACCTTCTTCTTTACCCTGCGCGCCGCGGACTGATCAGATCCCCGCCGCGAGGTCGCGCGGTCGGTCGTGGGCCTGAGCGAAGCCTTCGCGTCGCACCGCCACCGCGTCGGCGTCGGGCAGATCGGAGCTGTCGGCAAACCCCCCGCCACAACGCCCGCAGCTCAATAAAATAACACGCACTCGACTCGGTTCCTCCGGCTCCTTTCACGTCGGCAGGGGCCTGTCCGCTACGATCACGGCCCTGATGAAGAGAATCGCCCTGATGCTACTGGTTTTCGCCTCCGCGTGCGGCAGCCCCGAACCCGACTGCACACGGGACGACATGTGCACGCGTGGCTCGGTCTGCGCCACGGGGAAATGTCAACTCCTCGCCTGCACTCTCGAGTTCGCGCCGGTCTGCGGCTCGGACGGAGTGACCTACTCGAATGCCTGCGCCGCGAGGGGCGCCCACGTGAGTGTGGTGCGCCAGGGGAGCTGCTCGTAGCAGCCCCTACTTCCCGCCCCAGAAGAAGCTCGCCTTCAACGCGAAGATATTGTCGCCGCGTGCGGTAAGCGAGTCGAGCAGGTCGGAGAAACCGGCTCTCGAAAACCGGGCGGAATCCGACCGGTCCTGCTGCCACACCGCGTAGAACGTGCTTCCCGGACGGTATTCCCATCGGAGCACCACGTTGCTGCGGAAAGAAAGCTCGCGGAAGTCGTTGTCGTCGATGGTGAACGTTGCCGCGCCATCGCGGACCGTCCGTGTCCCGTCCGGGTTCGTGAGGAGCTGCGTCCCGTCCTCGCCGTAGCTCAAAAGCGCGCGGCTTCGCGGAGCCAGAAGCTCGCCGTAGTCACGATAGCGGCCGCTCGCCGCGAAGGGTTCGGCGTAGACGTCGAGGGTGAGGTCGGGCTTGAGGATGAGGCTCGCGCGAAACTGGGTCAGCAGAGTCCGTTGATCGACCGCGGCGAAGATGTACCGCTCGCCGAACGTCGCGGAACGCCCCCCCTCCAGAGTGGCCACGTATTGGCGCGCCGTGGTCGACACGCTGTAACTCGGACTTATCTGGAGCGACACCCGCGGACTGGCCTGCAGCGAGAAGGTTCCGCGCACCTCGCGCTCTGAACCGCCGTCCTCGTCGCCAGAGGCTTCGAGCGAGGCGGAGAGGCGCTTCGTGCTTTGAAACGGGTTTCCGCCCGAAACATCGAGGCGCCAGCCTCGCGGCGTTCCCATGGAGGGCCCGCCGCGCGTGAGCCGCTGGTTCAGGGCCGCGCCGGAGAGGGAAAACTCGATCGAGGTGTCCCAGAAATTCTTCCAGGTGGCGTCGGCGGAGAGTTCGATCTCCCGCTCCTCCGCCTCGCCCGCGAAGTTCTCCTCGGCGCGCAGCCTGAGGCGGGTATCCCATCTGTGGAAGAAGCCCGGCCTGGATCGACGGTAGCCCAGGGACGCGAAGACGAAACGGTTGTCGGCGGTCTGGAGGGAACCCACGTCGTTGCGCTCGGTCTCGGGCGACTCGAAGCCGGCGGACACAGAGAAGGTCCATCGCCCTTCGATCTTGCCGAGGCTGAGACCGCCAGACCCGCCATCGAGACTGCGGCGATCCGGATCGATGCGGACGTGCGTCGCGTCCGGCCGCTGGAAATAGCGAGCACTCGAACGCTGCACTCGCTCGATGCTCGATGCCTCCCCCGCCACCCGCGTGTAACCGAGGTTCCCGCTGAGCCGATACGTGCGGTTCGAGAAACGGTGCGTGAAGTCGAGCGCCGTCGTGAACGCATTCCGGGTGTAGAGCGCGGCGAGGGGATCGTCGGGATCGATGTCCCGGGTCACGCCGGAGAGGAACAGTCCGAGCCCCGATCCGTTTCTTCCAATCTCCTGTTTGAGGCGAAGGACGCCGTATGACGTCCGCGGACCCACCCGGACCTGGCTCACACTCCGCGATCGGCTATCGAAAATGCGCGCTTCTTCGCTGTCGGTGAGAGCGAAAAGACCGCCAAGGGTCAGCCCGGACGCGAAACGCCCGGACAGCTTGGCGGCGGCGACGATCTCGGAACTCCTTGGGTAGTCGACGGCGGCCCCTTCCGCCTCGCCGCGCGGCGCTCCGCCGATCCGCCGCGAGTAGAAATAACCCTGCACGCCGTTGAAGATCGAGGCGCCTTCGGTGAAGAACGGCCGTTTTTCGGGGAAGAATGTCTCGAAAGCGGAGAGGTTCACTTCCGCCGGATCGGCTTCGACCTGACCGAAGTCGGGCCGGATCGTCGACTCGATGGTGAGATTGGGTCCAAGCCCCATCTTGACGTCGAGGCCGAAGCGGGCCCGCTGGTCCCATCCATCGCGAAACGGCGTCCCCTCGTCTTCGCCCGCCACCGCGGTGGCCGCGGCATAGGGCATGACTTCCACGCGCCGGCTTGGTTTGATGCCGCTGATTCCGTGAAGCTCGCCCATGCGCGACGACCAGCCCGTTTCATCCTTCGGAATCGGGATCCAGAAGACGTCTTCGTTCCGGGACGGAATCCAACGATCGACGTTGAGCCCCCACACCTGAGCGTCCCCTGCGTTGAATCGAAGCTGCGAGAACGGGATTCTGAACTCAGCGGTCCATCCGTTCTTGTCCCGCTGGGTTCGCGCCTGCCACACCGGGTTGAAACCCGAATCGCGGTCCCATTCGCTGTCCGAACGGTGGACGAAGTCGAGACGGACGCCCGAAGCGCTCACCCCGAAGGAGTACGCCGTCCGTTTGTCGTGATAAGTGTCGAGCGAGATCCACAGGTGCTCCGCCTTGAACGCATTGTCACGGCGTGTGAGGGGAGCTTGAATCTCGCGGTCCTTGACCTCCATCCGCGCGGCCACCCACAACGCCTGGTCGTCGTAGGCGAAGCGAATCTCCATCGCCTCCCGGGGCGGCACGCCGAAGACCGGTTCCTTCTGGACGAAGTCGACAATCGGCGGGATATCGGCCCAGTGGGCCTCGTCGGCCCGACCGTCGAGATGAAGCGAGTCATTGGGGACGCGCACCGCCTCGGCTCTCTTGGCCTGTGGCGGATCCCTCGTCGGCTGAGCCGAGGCGAGGGGCGCTGCGAGCAGATAAGCGCAGATCGCGCCGGTTCGAAGCGTCATGGGGAGCTGGTTCAGATGGATCCCGGTTCGCGCCGGGTCGATTCAAAGCGTTCTTGCGAGCGCTTTCTAGCTTCCGCCGCCGACCTTGCGAACCGACGAGGCGCGCTGGAAGCCCTTGGTGTTGGCGCCTCCGCGTCCGCGCTGCTCGTGGAAATTGGGCTTGTCGTGGGACTTGATCCCGGGCTTGTCGCCGTCCTTGGACGGTTCGGGAGCGGGAGCGTCCTTCTCGGCAAGGGCGGCGGCTTTGGCCCGGGCCTCGCGCGCGGCCTGCTCATCCTTGTCGAGGTGACACTGCTTGTACTTCTTACCGGAGCCACAGTGGCATGGGTCGTTGCGGCCCGGGTTCTTCTTCGGCGCGATTGATGTGTCCACTCTTGTTTGACCTCGGTCCTAGTCTATTCGACGGCTTATCATCAAGACACCTTGACCGCCCCCGCGAAGCGCGCCGACGGCGAAGAGATCCGCATCCTCGCCACCAACCGCAAGGCGTTGCATGAATTCGACATTCTCGAAAAGCACGAGGTGGGCATCGCCTTGCGCGGCACCGAGGTAAAGGCGTTTCGCGAGAACGGGTTTCAATTCCGCGACAGCTACGTCGAGTTCCGGAACGGCGAGTTGTTCCTTTCCGGCGCCTCGGTGGCGCCCTACTCCCACGGGAACCGCGCAAATCACTCCGAGGAGCGCCAGCGCAAGCTCCTCATGCACAAGAAGGACATCATGAAGATCGGGGGCAAGGTCACCGAGAAGGGCCTGACCCTGATTCCTCTCAAGGCGTACTTCAAGGGCGGGCGGGTGAAGTTCGAAATCGGACTGGCCCGCGGACGGAAGTCGCACGACAAACGCGAAGCGATAAAAGCCCGCGACATTGAGAAGGATGTTCGGCGGGAGATGGGAACACGGCGAAGGTAACAGCGCGGAGGCACCCGATGTCCCTACGTCGCTCGGAGGTACCCACGTCACCCCCGCGAAAGCGGGGGCCTAGCGCGAACTCCCGTTTCCGAGCGCGAAGTCGCCAGCCGCGAAAGGACCCGCAATAGCCGCCTCGAGGATCCCTCGTCGCCATCCTTCTCGATGGCTCCTCGGGATGCTTTTTGCGCTTCGTTCAACTCCGCAAAAAGCAAATGCGCGAAGGCTGTAGGGGCGGCTACATCCTTCGCGCAGGACGGACTGTACGCAGGTCGAGGGATCAAGGGGGCACGATGCCTATTGATTCGCGCATCGATATCTTGTGTGCGTTGCGGACAACTACGACAAGCGGTCGTAGCGCGGCAACCGCTTCGGCCCGACTATAATCGGCTGCCTTGAGGGTTCGCCCTCGCTCAGGGCCCGCTCTCAAAGGGTCTTGGGCGGCGCGGTGTGACTCCATCCAAGCCCTGATTTCTCCGCTACTTGCGGCAGAAGCGGGGATTGCTTCAAAGGCCTGAAACTCCCCCTCAATGATCCACGTCGAAGGTTTGTCCAAGCGCTACGGCGCGCGCGTTCTCTGGGAGAACGTGAACTGGCACGTCAAGAAGAACGACCGCATCGGTCTTTGCGGCCCCAATGGCGCCGGCAAGTCGACGCTGCTCAAGATCCTCGCGGGGACCGAGGAGTACGACTCGGGCCAGGTCCGGATGGCGTCCGACCTCACCATCGGTTATCTGCCCCAGGACGGCATCTCGCACAAAGGCCGAACCCTTCACGCCGAGGTTTCCCTCGCGTTTGCTCCCCTGCTCGCCCTCAAGGAGGAGCAGAACCGGATCGAAGCGACACTCGAACACGAGGAGCCCGGCACCACCGAAGAGGAGCACCTGGCCCTGCTCGACCGGTACGCCGAGGTCATGGAGCAGTTCAAGCAGAAGGGCGGTTTCGAGATGGACATTCGCATCGCGAACGTCCTGCGCGGCCTCGGCTTCAAGCCCACGGAAAACCAGCGACTTTGCGAGGAGTTCTCCGGCGGATGGCAGATGCGCATCGCTCTCGCGAAGCTCCTCCTTCAGCGGCCGAACCTCCTCCTGATGGACGAGCCCACGAACCATCTTGACCTCCCCGCCTGCAACTGGCTCGAGGAGTACCTGCACGACTACGAAGGCTCCGTGGTTCTCGTCTCCCACGATCGTTTCTTCCTTGATGCCGTGGTCAAAAGGATCACGCAGGTCGAACTGCGGACGCCGGCTCGCACCTGCGGGTACTCGATGCTCGCGCGGTCGAGGCCGCGGATCGCGGCCAGGATGATGTGGTCGAGGTCGCGCTCGCCGCCGCGGTTTCGCTTCATCGGGTTGAAACGGAGCTCCAGCGTGGTGATTCCCTGCGAGCGGTAGGCGCCGCCGATCGCCGCGTGGACGGAGCGTTCGACCGCGAGCGGGGAGGACTGGATCAACTCTGACCAGTGGTAGATCGCGTCGAGCGCGTCGAGGTTCTCGACGCCGCGCGGGTCGGAGACGGTGACGAGCCGGTCGAACTCCCAGAAGTCCTTCACCGGCAGCGCGATCCCCTGCTCGTGCGCGAGGCTCCACATGATGTCGGAGGCGACCGAGCCGCCGAGGTGCGTGTGCAGCTCGGCGAGGCCTCCGTCGATCATGCGTCGAGTCTAGCCTTCGCTCATGCGACGGATTCTGGTTGTCGGCTCGCCGGGAGCGGGAAAGACCGTGCTGGCGACACGGCTCGTTGCGGCGCTCGGGCTGCCGCTCGTCCACCTCGATCGCGAGTTCCACCGCCCCGGCTGGGTCGAGCCGCCGCTCGAGGAGTGGGTGGCGCGTGTCGAGGAGCTGATCGCGGGCGAGGAGTGGGTGATCGACGGCAACTACGGCAGCACGATGGAGTTGCGGCTCTCCCGTGCCGACACCGCGGTCTTCCTCGACCTACCGACGCTGACGTGTGTCGCAGGAGTGCTCCAACGCGTGCTTCGGTGGCGCGGCCGCACCCGTCCCGACATGGCGGTGGGCTGCCCCGAGCAGCTCGACCGTGACTTCCTCCGCTACACGCTGCGCTTCCGGCGCGATACGCGGCCACGCGTCGTCGAGCGGCTCTCCCGCTTCGACGGCGAGGTCGTCGTCCTGCGCAGCCGCCGTGCGGTGCGGCGCTACCTCGCTGCGCTGGCCCTGCCGCGCTGACGAGCCAGGCTCAGAGCCCCCGACGGTACCCCTCGAACTCTGCATGCACGTTGTCGGCCGTATCGCCGAAAACGCTCGAGAAGGCGGCTTGCCAGGCGTCGCCGCGGCCGATCGCCTCGTAGTAGGCGAGCACCTTCGCGGCGCCGCCCTCGCCGCCGACCATCCGATCGACCGCCAGCGG
>JANNJB010000249.1:0-3224 GCA_031405615.1 Vicinamibacteria bacterium
GCCAGCTCAATTACCTCGACCTGACTCCGGTTTCACTGCTCACGCTGGAGAGCACCGCGGTCACGGCTTTTACGTTCGCGACAAAGCCGGCGATTCCAAGGATCAGGCAGGCGGTCAGTTCCAAACGCCGGGCCCCTGACGGCTCCGGCGTCAGAAGCAAGAGCGGAGGCACCATGATCAACAGATATCGGTAACCGCTCCAGGCTCCGACAATGAACAACAGGAAGAGGACAGCCAGGAGGGCCAGAAACCCGAGCCACAACCCCACGGCGAGCCCCAACTGGTCGCGTGGCAACCGCCCTGCGCCCAGAAGACCCCAAACAAACACGACGCTGAAGAGGCCAAGGATCCAGCGCTCGCCGCTCGATAGTTGCCCCAAAGCGATGGTGTGGAGGTTGGCCCCCGCCCTCGCCAGGCTTAGCTCAACCGCTCGAGACAGGTCCCCGGCTTGCGCCGCGAAAACGGCGTCCGCACCGATCGCTTGACCCGTCAGGGGCTTGTCGAGATTCGCACCCCCGGGTCCGCGTTTCTCCGACAGCGGGATGTTGACCATGGCGACGAAGGCCGTGGCGGTCAGGGCGAATGCCACGAGTTCACGTCTCGACCGCAAGAAGAGGCCGAAAAGGGCGGGGACAACGAAGCCTGCGGACTCACGGATCAGCAACGCCACCCCAAGAGCGATTCCGCAGAGAATCGCACCAGCCAGAACTTTTCCAAACCGGATGCCGATCCACAGAGCCAGCAGGACGGCCGCTCCCAGCGTCACCTCTGCCATTACCCAGGACGAGAAGATCGCGCTTGTGGGCAAGAGGACGAAGAACCCGGCCGCGATTCGCGCAGCCCGCGGCCGGCCGAGTCGGCGCAGCGAGTCCCAGATCAGAAGTGTTGACAAGGTGAAGGCCGCAGCGTTCAGGGCGACCGCCGTCCAATACCCCGAGCCCACGATACGCATCACCAGTCCCAACAGGATCACATAGCCGGGTGCATGAACGTCCTGAAAGGGGAAAGGGGTGCTCAACAGCGGAACCACATCGTAGTAGACGGCGTTCAAGCTGCCGGTTTCCGCGAATCGTTGCGCGCCCATCAGGTAGACGAACTCGTCTGCCAGCGCCGGAGCATGAAAGGAGGGGGCGACGGCGATGGCGACTGACAGCAGGGCCGCCAAGGCGACCAGCCGTCCTTCGCGAAATGCACCGGTGGAACCCTGACCCGCAGGGGGTGTTTTCGAGGACATGGCTGGCGACTGAAGCATAGTCTGCAAGTGGACCCAGAGGTGACGGCGGCCCGTCGAGTGACTCAGAACTGTGCATAACTTGACTTCTGTTCTGAGGTCAGGATACCGTCCGCGTCGTTCGATCTTTCAAATCGAATACTCAATAGTTCTTCGGGCATCGTGGGGGGATTCATGATCAGTGGGATGGCGGGCGCAATCGGGGCGGTGCGGTTCAGAAAAAACGTTGGGGCGTTGGGTCTGGCCCTACTGGCCAGTTTGGCGAACGCCGGTGAACCGAACGCCCAACGGGTGAACCACTTCGTCGGCGCGGCCGGCGAGTCGATGCCGATCCAGGTTCCGCCGTTCCATGGGATCGAACCCCGTCTCTCATTGTCCTACTCGTCAGAAGCGAGGAATGGGTTCGCGGGCATGGGCTGGAACCTCACCGGCTTCAGCGTGATCGAGCGCGGGAACGGCCTGTACGGCTTTCCCAGGAATGAGGACACACAGGTCTTCACTCTGGATGGGCAGGGCGTGCATCCCTGCCCGGTCTCTTCCAACTATCCGAGCTGCGCGACCGGCGGAACCCACTACACACATCAGGAGAGCTACCTCCGCATCAAGAAGGTCAGTGACGTTCTTTGGCAAGTCTTCGGCAAGGACGGGACTCGAACCGATTTCGAGCCCGTCTACACGGAACTCACCCTCCCTACCTTCCGGCTCGGCCAGAAGAGGGTGGTAGACACCCACGGCAACACGGTTCTCTACAACTGGGCGGTGAACGTGGGCGGAATCAACGGCAACACCTATCCGTCGTCGATCACCTACAACGGCTTTACCATCGAGTTCTTCCGCGAAGCGCGACCGGATCTGCAAACGCGGCCCGGGCTAACCGATGTGTTGCGTGGCGGGGATCGCCTGAAGAGCGTTGTGGTGAAGCAGGGAAGCGCGAAGATCCGCGCGTACAAACTCACGTACGCGACAAGCGGGACAGGGAAGTCACTGCTCGCCTCGGCTCAGATGTACGGCAAGGACGTTGCGGTTGACGGAATGGGGAGCATCACCGGCGGGACGTTCCTTCCGGCGCAGACGTTCGCCTATCGGGCCGACGCCGCGCTCGCCTCGTTCACGGGCGACGTCACGATCAGCAACGCGGGTCCGCCCGTAACCCCGCCGGGCACGCTCGAAAACGTTGTCTGGCGAGGACTCTATGGCACGGAGACGGCTGATGATGGGAGCACGCTGGGGTTCAGGGTCGGGGACCACCCCCCCGGAGAAACGCGTTCCGGCCATGCGACGCGACAGATCTCATCGGGATCAGGCTACCTGGAGTTCACCTACACGACTGGTGTCGAGCCGAGGGTGCTTTCCTTCGGCCAGTACGCCGCTCACCTCTACCCAGGAAGCGGAGGCATTGTTTTCAACCACGGTACCGGGTGGATTGGGCCGTTTGCCGCGTCTCCCGGGCAACTCGTACGCATTGAGGTTTCTCCCACCGGCGTCGCGTTCAAGATTGACGGAACAACCCAATTGTCGCAGGCGAAAACGACCACCTATCCGATCGGCCTGGCCGGCCATCTGTCTGCCGAGGGGGACCAGATCAAGCTCGCTCGTCTTTCCGGAGCCCTCACCAATGCGGTGGATGCGACGTGTGCTTCACAGCGCTTTCACGGCGACTTCAACGGCGACGGACGCCAGGACTCCGTTTGCAAGACGGCTCTTCACGACATCGCCGTGACGCTCGCGACATCGACGGGCTTCTCTAATCCCACGATCTGGGCGAATTGGGGCGACAACATCGCGGGTACCGGAGACTTCAACAACGACGGCAAAGACGAGATCGTCTTCTTCGACACTTTCTGGGGCAAAGCGTATGTCGGGCTCTCGGACGGCGCCGACTTCGGAGCGGTGATCTCCTGGGGAGCCATCGTTGGTCAGACACCGACGCCGCCCTACGCCGCCCACGCGTGCAAATCGGGGGGCGCAACGATCTCGCGGGTGGCCGACTTCA
>JANNJB010000250.1:0-3439 GCA_031405615.1 Vicinamibacteria bacterium
GCTTGGATTTGCGCCGTTGCCGCGTCGCCGCTCGTTGACCGAAAGAGAACGTTGTAGGTCGCGTTGGAGTTGAACGGCGGGTCCAGGTAGATCAGGTCTACCGATTCGTCGGCCCGTGGGGTCTCTACCGCCGAGCGACTCCTTCGCCCGATGGCAAGTACGTTCTTGTCCAGAAGATCTCGCGCCCCTTCAGCTACGTGGTTCCCTTCACGCGTTTCCCCACCACCACGGAGATCTGGAGCTCCGACGGCACGCTGGCCAAGCGGCTTGCGGAAACACCGCTGCAGGACGGCATCTCGATCGCGTCGGACTCGGCGCCTGTCGGCCCTCGCGATCTCAATTGGCGCGGCGGCGCGGCCTCGACTCTCGTGTGGGCCGAGGCGCTCGACAAGGGCAACCCCGCGACTCCCGCCACGAAACGTGACGCGGTCATGACCCTCGCCCCACCCTTCACCACCGCGCCGCTCACCTTCATGGAGCTCGATTACCGTCACGAAAAGACGGAGTTCGCGGCGAACGGCGCCGTCTTTATTTCGGAGCGCTGGAACAAGACCCGCCGCACGCGAACCTGGCGGGCGAGGGTGGGCGCTTCCCCGGAGATCGTCTGGGACCGTTCCTCAGAAGACCGCTACAGCGCTCCCGGCGTTTTCCTCACGTCCCAGACCGCTCACGGGCCGGTTCTTCAAACCACCGCCGATGGCAAGGTCTTCTATCTCTCCGGTGCGGGCGCCTCCTCTGACGGCGACCAGCCGTTTCTCGACTCGTTCGATCCGATCACCAGGAAGACCACGCGCCTCTACCGGTCCGCGGCGCCGAGATACGAAATGCCCGTGGCCCTTCTGGACACGCGGACGCTGCTGGTCCGGCGCGAGTCGGTCACGGAGCCGCCCAACTATCTCCTCTTGAATCTGGCCACGAAGGCGGAGACGCGACTCACCGATTTCAAGGATCCCTCGCCCGAACTCGGCGAACTCAAACCCGAACTCCTCAAGTACAAGCGCAAGGACGGCGTCGAACTCACGGCGAAGCTCTATCTGCCTAAGGGCTACACCAAGGACAAGGGTCCTCTTCCCTTCCTGCTTTGGGCTTATCCGCGCGAGTTCCAGTCAACTCAGGCCGCGGCTCAGGTCACGGGATCTCCCTATCGATTCGAGCGGCCGCAGGGCGCTTCTCATCTATTCCTGCTCACCCTGGGCTACGGCATCCTCGACGATCCGACCATGCCCATCGTCGGAGAGAACGGTAAGGAGCCGAACGACACCTACATCGAGCAGCTTGTCGCCTCGGCCGAGGCGGCGGTGAAGGTGATCGTGGACATGGGTGTCGCCGATCCCTTGAAGGTGGCGGTGGGCGGCCATTCGTATGGCGGTTTCATGACTGCGAACCTCCTCGCCCACACCGATCTTTTCGCGGCCGGCCTCGCCCGGAGCGGCGCATACAACCGGACCCTCACGCCCTTCGGCTTCCAGGCCGAAGACCGCACGTTCTGGCAGGCCCGCGACACCTACATGGGAATGTCGCCTTTCGCCTACGCGGACAGGATCAAAGAGCCGATCCTCCTCATCCACGGCGCCGCCGACACCAACACCGGCACGTTTCCCATCCAGTCGGAACGTTTCTACGCCGCTTTGAAGGGCCATGGGGCGACTGCGAAACTGGTGTTCCTGCCCGCCGAGGCGCACGGTTATCGGGCGCGCGAATCGGTCGGACATACGCTCTACGAAATGGCGAACTGGCTCGACACTCACGTCAAGAATCGAAAATAGCGGTCTATTTGATCAATCTCGCGGTCGGGATCCTCGTCGCCGCTGCGCCGTATCTGCTGAGCGGCGTTCTCTCGGCCGCGGACGTCCCGCCTCTGCTCGCATACCTGCTCTTTCCGGGCCGGAATCTTTTCGCGCTGCTCGGGGGCATCGTCGTCCTTTGGAGCCTGTTTCGCGTTTCTGCGCCCCTTGAGAGGATCGCGCTCGGACTCGAGGCGGTCACCGCGCACCGGGCGTTCGCCCTTGTCATGCTCGCGCTCGTCGCCGTGATTGCTTTCGCCCGCGTGCCCCAGGAAGAGAAAGAGGCGGGAGCTTTCGGCGGCGATGAACCCAAGTACCTGCGGATCGCCTTCTCGCTTCTGCGGGATACCGACGCGGACATCTCTGGAGGACGGACGCAATCGCCGAACCTCCAGATGCGTCTGCAGCAGGTCAAGAATCTGGTTCTCACCGGCCGCGATTCGGCGGCGAACCTCTTCCGTCCCGTGGTGATTCCGGAAGGGCACGTCTGGAACGCGGGCAATTGGACGGTGCGCGGGCTCGAGGGGGGTCTCTATCATCTCCAGCCGCCCGGCCTCCCGGCACTTGTAGCGGTTGCGCTAGGGATCGGCGAGGCGATCCTGCCGGAGCGCGACCCCGGGATCTACGTCTTCGTTCTCCTCGCGTTGATCTGGATTCTCGCCGCCCGCGAGTTGTGGCTACTCTCGGTCGAGATCACGGGCGACCGAACAGGCTCGGCCGTCCTGGTCGCGATGGTCTTCCTTTCCGCGCCCGTCTACATCGGCGGGTATCAGCTGTTTCCGGAGAGCCTGGCCCTGCTGCTCTTCCCCTGGTTGTTTCGCCGCCTTCGAACGAGCGAGCGGGAACTGCGAACCGGGACCGCGTTGCTGTGCGGCCTCGTCACCGGCTATCTCCTGTGGGTTCATCCCAAGCTCACGATTGTCGCCGCCCTCTTCGCGGTGATGGCGCTCGCACGGCCCAACACGCCGGTTCGATCCAAGGCGGCATTTGCTCTCGTCTTCGGCGTCGTCGCTTTCACATCTCTTCTCTATTGCCACCACATCTCCGGTCTCTTCCGACCGGAGGGGCTCTACATCCGTCAGGCCGAGGAATATGTGGGATCGCCCAATCCAATGTCCCCGCGCTTCGCGGCCGGCGTGGTCAAGGCACTCCTGGGCGGTCGCGATGGACTTTTGATCTTCGCGCCGATTCTCGTGCTGGGACTGATGGTCTTGCGCGCGCTGAAGCGACCTTCTCGATCGACATTTGAAGTGTGGTGCCTCTTCGGTGTGGTGTGGCTCACCTCCGCGGTGCACGACGGCGCGTCGCTTGGATCTCCCGCGCGCCTGATGGCGCCGGTCGCCTTTGTTCCAGCGCTCTTCCTCGTCCGCGCCCTGCGCGATCGGCCGCCTGCGCACCTGGCCGCAGCGGCCCTGCTGCTCTTCGTGTTCGGCGGCCAGATCACCGAGACGATGTCGAGCGACTGGAGAAAGAACGTGAATCCGTACCGAGCGATGTTTCCCTACCCTGCGACAAACTTCGAGCCGAGTCTGCCGGGGAACTCGTTCTCGGACGAGTCGTACGTCGTGGACCTTCAGAAGGCGGGTTTGGTACTTCTGATACTCGCGATCGTCACCGCCCTCATCCGCCGCTCCGCCGCGGGCGGCGCCGCGAAA
>JANNJB010000251.1:0-11240 GCA_031405615.1 Vicinamibacteria bacterium
TGCGGAGCTCCGCTTTGCTCGACGCAGCAGTCGACTTTGGTGTAAGAGCGACCCTGGTGGACGTACCGAGTCTGAACTGGTCGGCAGCGGCGCTCGCGTATTTGTTTCTCGCAACGAGCATCGCGGCAATCCCGGCGCTCATCGGCGGCTTTCGCAGGCGCGGCACCGGGCGCGTCTACGAGAATCGTTTCTGGATTCAGCGCGCGCCGCAGCTAGCCGTCGCTGTCAACGTCTGCGCCCTCTATCTCGATCGTCCGATGGCAAGGTCGTTTTCGACAGATTCGCCTCGACGAGCGGATACCTTCGCGTTCACGTGCTCGCGGCCAACGGCGCCCCGCTCGCCGTGACGAACCCGATCTGGATCCGCATTTCGGCGCGCTGATGTCTCGTCGCCTCGTCGCGTTCCTTCTGATTCTCGCGGCCGCCCTAAGCCGCGCGCAGAGCGACGATCTGGTGACGCCCATCCGCATCGGCCGCGCCGATGCGCCTCTCGTGATCTCGATGTGGGCGCAGCAGGAGTACTCGCACCTCGCGGCGCGGGAGGACCAGGCCGCGACGTTCCACCAGATCTTCCGCGACTGGGCGATCGCTCACCCCGACATCCGCGTCGACATCTCGGCCATGCCCGCGCTCGAGCTGCACAAGGCCAAGCTCATGATGGCGGCGGCGAATGGGCGGCTTCCCGACGTCGCGTCGATCGACAGCTTCTGGGTGCCTCTGTTCATGGCCGGCAAACACATCCAAGCCCTCGACCCCTTCTGGCCGAAGGCGGATCGTGATGACTTCCTGCCCTTCACCATCGACACGCTCTCGGACGCCGCGGGCCATGTCTACGGCATGTGGCACGGGACAGACTGCCGCGTTCTCTACTACCGCAAGGACCTCGTGCCCGTGCCGCCGAAGACGTGGGATGAACTCATCACGATGGCGAGCCGGATCACGAAGGAAAAGAAGATCTCCGGGTACCTCTTCAACGCCGGGCGATGGGAAGGGTCGGTCTTCGATCACCTGCCGATGTTCTGGGGGCAGGGTGGAGAGCTGGTCGATGAGAACGGCGCGCCCGTGTTCGGCCTGCCGCCCCATCGCGAAAAGATGGTGCGCGTCCTTCAATTCATGCGCGACGCGGTGGTGAAAGGCGCTTCGCCCAGCTCGGTTCTGGCCAACAATGACTACCAGCAGATGTCCTCCGCCGCCATCGCGGGGGATGTCGCGATGTTCCTCGGCGGAAGCTGGCAGGTGCGAGAACTGCAGCCGAGCCTCTCGAAGGAACAATTCGCGTTGTGGGATGTCGCCCCGGTGCCGCAGCGGGAAGCGGGTGTGGTTTCGACGGGCGCGGGTGGCTGGATCTGGGTGAGTTTCGCGAAGGAGCCCGCGAAGCAGAAAGCGGCGGCCGAACTGATCCAGTTCATCGAATCCGCGAAGAACGTGGGCGTCATCTCGCAGCTCGCACATCAGCTCCCCGCGCGCGCCAGCGTCTATCGGCAATTCCCGTACTTCCGCGAGGATCATTTCCACAAGCGTTTCGGTGAGTGGCTGGCGCTGGCGCGCGCGCGTCCCGCGGTTCTCATTTATCCCGCGATCTCCGAGCAGCTCCAGCTCGCGATCGGCT
The DNA here is from genome assembly GCA_031405615.1 of Vicinamibacteria bacterium. Classification (GTDB taxonomy): domain Bacteria; phylum Acidobacteriota; class Vicinamibacteria; order Fen-336; family JAGNNV01; genus JAGNNV01. Next base: position 1,610 of record JANNJB010000251.1, read on the forward strand.
ACGCGGTTTCCGGGGACAAGACACCCGAGGCCGCGGTTGATGGCGCGTGGACGGCGGTCCTGCAGGTCGCGGAAAGGCAACGCGCCGGGGAGGCCCCGCCTCCTTCCTTCGATCCCGTCGTGTTCGTGCCCGCGTTCCTGACGGTCGCGTTGTTTGGCTTCGGCCTGCTCGCGGTGTGGAGAGAGAACCGCGCCCTGGTGGTCTGGCTCGCTCCGGCCCTCGCCCTCGCCGCGTCGTTCCTGCTCTATCCCATGCTCGAGTTGGTCCGGCTCTCCGCCACCAACGCCACCACCGAGGGGGCCGGGTATTCCTACACCGCCTCGACACTGGCCTCGGTTGCCGGCGATCCCGAATTGCCGCGGATGCTGTTCGTCACCCTGATCTTCGTGGTCGCTTCGGTGGCGCTTCAACTTCTCATCGGCCTGGGCCTCGCGGTCCTGATCGACTCCGCGAGGCGCCGGGGCACGTGGGGAACCATGTTCGCGCGGGCGTCGGTGGTGAGCGCGTGGGTGATCCCCGGCGTACTCATAGGTGTGTTGTGGAGGATTCTCCTGATGGAGAACCGCGCCGGCATCGCGACTTACGCTGGCTCCTTCCTCGGCCTGCCCTCGATGCCGTTTCTTTCTTCGGGTTCCTTCGCCCTCGCGTCGGTGGTGATCGCGAATGTCTGGCGCGGGTCGGCCTTCAGCATGATCCTGCAGTTCGCCGGGCTGATGCGGATTCCAAAGGAGCTGCACGAGGCCGCGGATCTCGAGGGCCTCACCCGCATGCAGCGTCTGCGCTGGCTGATTCTGCCCCAGCTCAAACCGATCCTTGCGCTGAATCTGATCCTGATCACGATCTCGACGCTCAACACGTTCGACATGATCCTGCCTTTGACCGGCGGTGGCCCCGCGCGTCAGACCGAGGTGATTGCGCTCTATATGTACCGGGCGGCGTTCTACTCGCTCGAGGCCGGCCGATCCGCCGCGATTGCAACGGTGATGCTGGCCCTGAACCTCGCCCTTGCTTTCGTGGCGGTGCGCGTGATGCGCAGACAGGCGGCCTCATGAGGAAACGCGCCGATCGTCCCCTGCAGATCGCACTCCTGCTGATCGCGGCCGCGTTTCTGCTGCCGCAGCTCTGGCTCTTCTCGTTGTCGCTCAAGACCAAGGCCGAGGTGTACGAGTATCCGCCGCAACTCATCTCCGACGACGCCTCGTTTGCGAACTACGTGGCGGTGATCGAGAAGACGCAGATTCCGTTCTACCTCTGGAACAGTGCGCGGGTGGCGGTTCTCGCTACCGCCCTCACGCTGCTCATCGGTGTTCCGGCGGCCTACGTACTTTCACGCGAGCGGTTCAAACGCCGCGACGGTCTTGTCTTCCTCTTCCTCGCCGCGCAGATGGTTTCACCTCTGATCCTGCTCGTGCCCATCTACGGCCTCGTCGCGAAACTCGGCCTGCTTGACACCCATGCGGGCCTGATCCTTGTTTATGCGGCGATTCAGATTCCCTTCACCGTCGTGGTGCTCAAGAGCTTCTTCGACGGTCTGCCCACGTCCCTCTTCGAGGCCGCGCGCCTCGATGGCTGCTCGCGCTTCGCGACCTTCAGGCTCGTCGCCCTGCCTTTGCTCGGTCCCGGCCTGGCCTCGGTCGCGATATTCAACCTCGCCGCCTACTGGTCGGAGTTCTGTCTCGCCCTGGTTCTCCTCGATTCCCAGGCCCGCTTCACCATTCCCGTGGGCCTGTTCAGCTTCCAAAGCGGCTATGAAACAGAATGGCACCTCGTCGCGGCCGCGAGTTTCATCGGCCTGCTGCCCGTGCTGCTCGCCTTCATTCTGTTGCAACGCTTCTTCGTCGCCGGCTTGACCGCGGGCGCCACCAAAGGATGACATCGCTTTGAATGCCCTCGTTCCCACCCAGGTCCACGTCATCTCGCACACCCACTGGGATCGCGAGTGGTATCTGACCCGCGAGGACTACCGGCTTCGTCTGATCGATCTCGTCGACGGCGTGCTCGACCGCATGGACCGGGATGACGCGTTCACGTTCTTCCATCTCGACGGCCAGACCATCGTGCTCGAGGACTATCTCGAGGTTCGGCCGGACCAGAAAGAGCGCCTGCGTCGCCGCATCGGAGGCGGACGCTTGCTCGTCGGCCCCTGGTACGTCATGCCCGACATGTTCCTGGTGAGCGGGGAATCCCTCGTCCGCAACCTGGCTCTCGGGCATCGCGTCGCCGAGTCGTTCGGAGGTGTGATGCGCGCGGGTTACACGCCTGATCCTTTCGGTCACGTGGCCCAGATGCCGCAGATCCTCGCCGGTTTCGGTCTCGACAACGCCATCTTGTGGCGCGGTTTCGGCGGCCCGAGGTCGGAGTACGTCTGGGAAGGTCATGACGGCACTCGGGCGCTGCTCCTGCATTTCCCGCGCGAGGGCTACTGCAACGGCTTCCGTCTCCCTCTGCTGCCCGCGGGAAAACGGGCGAAGGAGGCTTTCGCGGTGGTGTCGCGCGAGAGGTCGCGTTCGTCGGTGGGCTCGGTTCTCCTCATGGCCGGTGTCGATCACACTGAGCCGCACCCGGAACTGCTGACTCTCGTCGCCGAGATCGGATCCGCGCAGGGTGTGGCGGCAGCACTCTCCACGCTGCCCGCGTATGTCGATGCTGTCCGCACCGCGGTCGCGGCGAAAGGCGTCGAACTCGATGTCGTGCACGGCGAACTGCGCGCGGGCGAGGACTATTCGAATCTGCTTCCCGGAGTTCTGTCCGCGAGGACTTACCTCAAGAAGAGCAATGTCCGTGCTCAGGCTCTGCTCGAGAAGACGGTGGAACCGCTGGCGCTCTTCGCCTGGCTCGCGGGCGAGCCCCATCCGTCCGGGGTTCTCGCCTACGCGTGGAAGACGCTGATCGAGAATCACCCGCACGACAGCATCTGCGGTTGCAGCATCGACGAGGTTCACGATGAGAACGACACGCGCTTCGCCCGCGTGCTTCAGGTCGCGGACGGTCAGGCGAAACGTTCGCTGCGCGCGCTGGCGCGTCGCGTTGAGCCGGCCCCTGCGGGGTCGGTGCGATTCCTCGCCGTGAACACGGACGTTCATCCCTTCGCCGGGAGAGCCGACGTTGTGATCGACTTGCCCGTGGAGAGCGCTGAAGCCGGGCGGATCCTCGACTCCGACCTCTTCGATGCGCCGCTGGCGTTCTTCCCCCGCGGGTCTTCGATTGTCGGCATCACCGATCCTGAGGGTCGGCCCGTCCCCTTTGAGGAGGTACGCCGCGAGACTCGTATCGAACAGTGGACGAGCCGCGTCGAAGTGCCGCTCGCCGTTCACGTCGAGCGCGTGCATCTGGCGTGCCTGGTGTCGCTGCCCGCCGCGGGCTTCGTGGCGTTTGATGCGAAGGTTGGGGCGGCCGGCGCGGCGACCGCCGCGGGCGTAGCCTTGGACAGCCGCACCATCGAGAACGACTTGCTCAGGATCGAGGTCAACGGTGACGGGACGCTGAATGTTCTCGACAAACGCTCCGGCGTGGTCCATCGACACGTTCTCGAGATCGAAGATGTCGGAGACGTGGGAGATGAGTACAACTACTCGCCGCCCGCACAGGACCGCCGGATCACGAATCGTGGGGCCGGCGGGGCCACGGTGTTGCGGCGCTCGTCCGGTCCGCTGCGAAGCGGCCTTCGCATCGAGGGTGTGCTGGAGCTGCCGAAGGCGGCAAGCCCGGATCGCGCCCGCCGCACCGCCGAGACGGCGCCCCAGTCCTACGCGTTCGAGATCGAGCTGACCCAGGGGTCGCCCGTGGTTTCCTGCCGCGTGAGCGTCACGAATCGCACCGAGGATCATCGCCTGCGCATCCTCTTCCCGACCGGCGCACGTGCGGTCAGCCAGTCGCGCGCGGACAGCGCCTTTGGTGTGGTGGCACGATCGGCGCAGCGCTTCGTACCTTCGACGCCGATGCCGGAAGCCCCCGTGAACGCCGCTCCGCTGCAGTCGGTGGTCGATGCGGGCGACGGGTCCGTCGGAATGACCGTGCTCAGCGAAGGACTGATGGAGTACGAGGTAATGGCCGCCACGGACGACGCCGATGTCGCACGGATAGCTCTCACCGTTCTGCGCTCAGTGGGCTGGCTGTCGCGGGAAGACCTCGCGACGCGCAAAGGCAACGCAGGCCCGAGTCTGCCGACCCCGGGCGCGCAATGTCTCGGCGAGTGGGAGTTTCGGTTCGCCTTCGCCCCGCGCGCCGAGCCGCCAAGCGAGAGTGCGCTTTGCGATCTCGGTCGACGATTCCTCGCCCCGCCGAGTGTCGTGGTCGGAACCAACGGCCCCGCGAACGACGCGCCGCTGCCATGTCGTCATTCCTTCCTCGCCGTCGAGAGCACCTCCGACCACGCCCTCGCCTTCAGCGCACTCAAGAAGGCTGATGAACGCGACGCGGTCATCGTGCGCACGTTCAATCCCGGCGCTGCTCCGGTTCAAGTCACAGTGACGCGCGATCGCCCGATCACCGCCGCCTTCGCGACGAACCTGCGCGAGCAGGCGCAGCAACCGATGCCGGTGAAAGAGGGCCGCCTCGCGCTGACAGTCGGCCCGCACAAGATCGTGACCCTCGACCTCGGAGGACGGGACTAGGAGCCTCCGGGGCAGAGGGGCTCCTGGCCCCCAAGGGGCGGCTTCGCGCTCCACCAGACGGCGCTCCGTCCGGGTGTCGAAGGGACTAGTCGCACAACGTCATTGCGAGGAGGGCAACAAGAAACGGCCGAGCGCGAAGCCTGGCCTTGGGCCACGAAGCAATCCTCGGCACGTGGGGTGTCGGTAGTGGGCCCGAGGATCGCTTCGCTTCCCGCAAGAACGCCTGGTCGCTCGCGATGACGGGGGTGGGGCCGAGTCAGCGACGAGCACGAGTACGCCCGCGGCCCGCGCCTACTTCGGCTGGTGCTTCGTGATTCCCAGGTCGTAGACGTAACCGCCGAGGATGCCGCCGATCAGTGGGCCTGCGATCGGCACCCACCACCAGCCGTTTCCTGCGGTGAAGACTTCGCCTCCCCAGCCGGCGACCAACGTGAATAGCCTCGGACCCAGATCGCGCGCGGGGTTGATGGCGTAGCCCGCATTGAAGCCGAAGGTCATTCCGATCAGCACCACCGCCGCGCCTACCAAAATCGGTTGGAGGCGTCCTTCGGGCGCGAAGTTCTTCGGGTCGCCGATCGCCAGGACGAGCATCACGAGCAGCGCGGTGCCGACAATCTGGTCGATGAGGCCGCCCGGCACGTTACTGAGGAAATCCTGCGGGTAGGTGGAGAAGATGCCCGCGGTGGCCTTCGCTCCGGTGACGAAGCGGGTTCCACCGTCGAAGCGGTCGAACGCTTCGCGATACGTGACGAAGGTGACGAGAGCCCCCGTGAAGGCTCCGGCGGTCTGGGCCAGGCAGTAGGGAACGACCTTGCCCCATGGGAAGGCCCGGTGCACGGCCAGAGCGACCGTCACCGCCGGGTTCAGGTGCGCCCCCGAAACTCCGGCCGCGACGTAGATCGCCATCGTCACCGCGAGACCCCACCCGATGTTGATCGAGAGGTACGTGCCGTTCGCGTTCCCCGAGAGCACCACCTGCGCCACCACCGCGGTGCCGAAGACGATGAGAACGAACGTTCCGAGGAACTCGGCGAGCGCTTCGCGCGCGGTGCCTTTCAGCATGGGTGTCTCATCTCCTTACGAGGGACGGATGGATCTCGATGTTCACGGGGTCGCCGTCAAGGGGCAGGATCAATTCGCCGGTCCAGGAAAAGACATTCTGGTCGGGCTGATCCTGGGCATTCATTAAGAAGAGGCGGGTGATCCGGCGCAGACGCGCGGGACCTTTGGGTCCAGTCTCCTCGACCTCGCCCTTCTTTGGCGGGCGGGAATGGGCGCGCATCTGAATCTGCTTCACGTCCCTGGCGAGCGCTCCTTCGGGCAGAGCCACCGCGCCGCGGAAACATCCGTTGGGGAAGTTGTCGGGCGAGCGTGAGATCTTGAACTCGGGCACCCGCCCGGTTGAATCGAAGAAGCGCGTGCCTCCGCGCCCGTCCGCAACACCGAGCGCGAACGTGAACGTGGCGAAGGCCGAGTCTTCGGGAGCCGCACACGCCTCGAGCACCGCGTAGCGTCGCGGGTCGAAGATCCGTTTCGATCCGGGTTTGGGCGAATTCCGAACCCGCCCTTCACGCCGAGCTTCCAGTGCGGTCACCGTGTAAGTCCAGGGATTCTGGTCCATCACCAGTTCGCGGGACGCGCCCGAGAGGTCGACCGCCAGCGGGGCGAGGGTGTAGCGCTGCGTCGTGGTTCCCTCGTCCTTCGCCATGTTGTTGTCGGTGATCACATAGAGAAGAGGATGGCGGCCCTCGCGTCGGCCACGGAAGGGCACGATCTCATGGTCCTTTCCCTGAAACGTCTCTTCGATCACTTTGCCGTCCCGATCGAATTCGATTCCGTAGACGTATTCGAGATCGGTCAGCCGGCCCCAGGTGGCGAGCAGTCGATCCGCGGGTGTGCCGCCGTCCTCGTTGCTGAACACCACCGAGTAGCGGAAACGAAAACCGCGTACCGTGGTTTCCTTCTCGTACCACATGAGAAGCGGAACGTCGGTGAAGCGGCCGATCGTGTTCGGGCGCGCGTACAGAACCGGGGCCAATGCCACCGCGTCGTGTTCGGGGTCGGAGACGTGGGAGAAGTTGAACGCGACGTTCGTGACCTCGGCGTTCGCGATGGTCTTCGCCGAGGCCCGCCGGTCGAGGGAGATCTTCAAGGAGTGCGCGCCCTTGCCGAGCGGCCCGAGCAGAATCTTGTAGTCGGCCGCGGCAGCGCCGCGCGTCAGGAAGAGGTGTTGCGAATACGCGCCATCCACCTCCAGTCGAAGCACCGCGGCCTCGCGTCCGGCGCGGCCCCAATCGCACCCCGCGCAGCCCGCGTTCACGGAGGCCACCACCTCGGCATCCTGCGCGACCTCGAAGGACACGATCTTGAGGACGGCCGGGGTCGACGGCTCCGCGGCCCCGAGACTCATCGCGAGCAGACCGAGGGCGAGAACAGGTCTCATCATTTTGAGTGGGCGGGAGTATAGAGTCGCGCCCACCAGGCTAAGTCCAAGAGAGATGAGAGTTCGCTTCGAGAAGGTTTCCAAGCAGTTTGGCGCGCACCGTGCGCTGCGCGAGATCGATCTCGATATCGAGCCGGGGGAATGTCTCGTCCTTCTCGGCCCTTCGGGCTGCGGCAAGACGACGCTGCTGCGCCTGCTCGCGGGTCTGGAAGATGTCGACGCCGGCCGCATCATCATCGGCGATCGCGATGTCGCTCAGGTTCGGGCTGCGGACCGCGACGTCGCGATGGTCTTTCAGAACTATGCGCTCTATCCGCATCTCACCGTGTTCGAGAATGTCGCGTTTCCTCTGCGGGCCCGTCGCATAGCACCGGCCGAGATCGAAACGCGGGTTCGCGCGGCGCTCACGCGCATGGAGCTTGCCGGCCTTGATGCCCGAAAGCCTGCCCAGCTTTCAGGCGGCCAGCAGCAGAGGGTGGCTCTCGCCCGCGCCCTCGTTCGGAACCCGGCGGTCTATCTGATGGACGAGCCGCTCTCGAATCTCGACGCGCAACTGAGGCTTCAGACCCGCACGGAATTGCGGCGTCTCCAGCAGGAGCTTCGCACCACCACGGTCTACGTGACCCACGACCAGGGAGAGGCGATGACCCTCGGCGACCGCATTGCACTTCTTCGCGATGGCGCGATCGAACAGATCGGGCCGCCTCTCGAGTTGTACCAGCGGCCGGCCACGCGCTTCGTCGCCGCCTTCCTCGGCACTCCGCCCATCAACCTCTGGAAGGCCACGCGATCGCAAGGCGGGATGAGCGCCGCTGGCGTCAATTTCCCGTGGAGCGGGGCGTCGGGCGCAAACGCGGTGGAGATCGGTGTCCGGCCTGAGGATGTCGCTGTGCACCCGGCCGATCAGCCCGGCCCAGACCGGGTCCGAGGAGAGATTTTGCTGACCGAACCGATGGGCAACGAAACGATCGTGACCCTCACCGCGGGCGGCGAGCGCGTGGTGGCCCGCGCCGCGGCCGGCTTCTCCTCCCGTCCCGGGGCGGCGGTGCTCTTTTCCGTCGTGAAGGACAAAGTCCACTTCTTCAACGCGGAGACCGGCCGCCTGATGGTCTGACCAGTTCAAACAACTGGAACGTTCCAAGGCGCGTCACTTGCGGCTGCGGACAGGTTGACAGTGGGGAGAAAGTGAGCGTATCTTGCGACCAATTGTCACTGGAAAGTCATGCGGATGTCACCTTCGTTCGCCATGCTCCGCCCCGATCTAAAAACTTAGGAGAGACACGATGAAGCGAGTTCTTGCCGCGGTCATGGCGTTGCTGTGTTCCGTGCCCGCCGTTCAGGCCCAGATTGACCGAGCCTCCCTGGCCGGTACGGTGAAAGACAGCGCCGGGGGCGTCCTCCAGGGCGCCACGGTCACGGTCACCAATGTCGCCACGAACGTCGCCTCGAAGGCGACCACGTCCGCCAGCGGCGCCTTCCTGGTCGTGAACCTTCAGTCCGGACAGTATCTCGTCGAAGCCGAGGCCCAGGGCCTCCAGAAGGCGGTTCAGTCGGTCATCCTCGAGATCGGCCAGCGCGGCCGCGTGGACATTTCGCTCAGCGTCGGTTCCATGAGTGAATCCGTGACCGTCGAGGGTGTCCGGCGTCTGCTCAATACTGAAGATGCGACACTCGGCACTGTCATCGACCAGAGCGCGGTCGCAAACCTGCCGCTCGCGATCCGCAACTGGGACGACCTCCTTGCCCTCGTGCCCGGCGTGCAGGGCGACCGTTTCACCGAGCAGGGCGGCGGCACGTCGTTCGGCCGCACCGGTGGCGTCAACGTCCACGGCTCGCGTTCCCTCCAGAACAACTTCCTCCTCGACGGCGTCGACAACAACTCGATCTCCACCAACGTTCAGGAATTGACCTCGCAGGTCTCCCGCCCCTCGGTCGACTCGATCCAGGAGTTCAAGGTGGTCACGAGCCCCTACGCCGCCGAATACGGCCGCTCCCCGGGCGCTGCGATCAGCGTCTCCACCAAGTCCGGCACCAACGAATTCCACGGCACGGTCTACGACTTCTATCGCAACGAGAAGATGGACGCGAATGACTTCTTCTCGAAGCGCGCCGGCCGTTCCAAGCCCGCCAACGACCAGAACCAGTTCGGCGCGAACCTCGGCGGACCGATCATCAAGGACAAGGCCTTCTTCTTCGTCGACTACGAGGGCACGCGCATCACCCGCGGCGTCACCCGCCTCACCCGCGTCCCCACCGCGGATGAGCGCGCGGGCATCCTGCCCGGCGTGCGCGATCCGCTGACCGGCGTGGCCTTCCCGGGTGGCGTGATCCCGGCCGGCCGCATCGATCCCTTCGCCACCGCGATCTTGGCCCTGGTCCCGCTTCCCAACCAGGCCGGCGCCAACAACTTCTTCCGCCAGGCCGACCTGATCGACAACTCCGACCGTCTCCTCGGCCGGCTCGACTACAAGCTCAACCAGAACAACTCGGTCTTCGCGCGCTACATCTACTCCGACCGGACCCGCCAGATTCCCGGCGCTTTCGGCGGCGTGATCGACGGCACCGGCACCTCCGG
>JANNJB010000252.1:0-1873 GCA_031405615.1 Vicinamibacteria bacterium
CCGTGAGCGTGCCGCCGGGCGGTGTCGGGGATGCCGCCGGTGCCGCTGAAACCGCTGGTGCATCTGCCGCCCCGGCGCCCATCTCGCGACGGCGCTCGAGAACATTGAGGCTCATCGTGGTCATGAGGCCGAGCCCCCCGACCCCTCCGATGATCACCGACATCACCACCAGGAAGATGTAGACCATCAGCATGTGCTGATCGAAGCCGTACCGGCTCTCCGCCGTGCTGGTGGTCGAAAGCGCCCGGATGCCCTCGGCTTCGAGGCTCGGATCGAGCACCTCACGGAATCGATCGATCGACTCCGCATCCGATCGGTCAAGCGCCACCCGGACGCTGTTGGCCATGCCCACGTGACCGCCGGCCCGCTCGAAGTACGCCCGCGGGACATACGCCACCGGTGGCGAGAAGGCCTCGCGCGCGATGCCCACCACGTGCCAGGTCGAATCTGCCGGACCCAGGCGCAGGGTCAGCGTCTCACCCACCCGGATCTGCGGATAGCGCGCCACCAGAGCGGTGTTCGCGACGAGGGTGTCGAACTCGTCGGGTTTCAGGTCTCGCCCTTCGCCGATATCGAGCTTCAGGACTCTCGTGTCCGACTGGACGCCGAGCACCGCGAAGCGGCTCCCGCCCGCAGATGCCGGCCCCGCATGCCCCCCGCCCCCACCGCCGCCTGCGTGAAGTCCGCCGCCTGACCTGGCGGGAGCGGGAGGCTGCTCAACCGGCGAGACCACCGCGCCGCTCGTGGCGATCCATCCCTCGAAAGCGACGGCGCCGGGCAGCTTCGAGATGGCGCGATTCAATCGATCCTCGGAGTACATCGTGCCGAGATTGATGGACAGGTCGAACTTCTTCGATGCGAAGAGCTGATCGATCGTGTTGATCATGGAAGCGCGAACATTGAGCGCGGACATGAAGAAGAGGCCGGCGACGCTCAGCGTCAGCACGGTGAGGGCGAGCCGGCTTCGTCGCCTGAAACTGTTCCTGACCGCGAAGAGGACGGGACGCGCGAGACCGCCCACGGACGTGAGAGCCCGGTCGAAGCGGGAGGCCCCGAAGCCGCGATCCCTTACGCCGTAGTCCGACAACGCCGCCCAGACCGTGATGGAACTGCCTTTCGCCACCGGATACGCCGCGGCGAGAAGCGGCGTCAACAAGCCGACGACGGCCACGAGGGCGTAGACCCAGAAGGGCACGGCGAAGCTGGTGATGTCGAAGTTGAGGAAGACCGCGAGGTAGCGGCAGAGGGCGCGGGCGCCCAGGACGCCGATGGGCAGCGCGATCACCACCGCCGCCACGCCGAGAAGAAAAGCCTGGCCGAGGTAGATCCGCGCGATCTGCCCACGAGAGCCGCCGATCGCTTTCATCATCCCGATCTGGCGCACCTGCGATGCCATGAGAGCGGTCAGAAGATTCACCACCAGCACTCCGCTCAGGGCGAGCACCAGCAAACCAAAGCTCGAGATGGCGAGAAGCAACATTCCCATGAGGTCGGCGTGGGGGTGTTTCCCCGGATCCGGGATGTCGACGCCCCGAACAATCCGACCGCGTTCCTCGAGACGCTTCTTCAACTCGGCCACCACGTCCGCGATATGGGCCTTGTCGAAAGCGTGTTCGGCCACGAGGATCTTCAGCTGATCGAGATAAGGCGTCTCCCCGAGCAGCGTCAGCGTTTCTAGAGTGATGTAGCCGTAGACGATGTTCTCCATCCGCGCCTGGGCCTGGCCGACATCGTGGACGCGGCCGGCCACGCGAAGCGTCGCGAACTCGCCGTTTGGCATCCGGACGGTCACGGCATCGCCAATGTCCGCCTTCGCGACCTGGAAAGCGTCGCGCTCGATGAGGAGTTCGCCCGGACCGGGGGGCCACGCTCC